>JAZSJP010000220.1:0-3467 GCA_045534395.1 Eubacteriales bacterium
CCTGAACTTCCGCCGGAGCGTAATAGTGTGCCAAAACGACTGCATTTTTACTTTGTTTTAATTCTAAAATATGACGTTTCATTAAACTGTCTTCCTTTATAAAACATACTTGGATAGTATATCACAAAATTTGACATCTGTCAAGTCTTCTGTAAACTTTGAAACAAATTGTCATACATTGCAAACTCCTTCTCCGCATATATTTTGTTAGAATGTAGGGAAGGGTGTTTTTATGTTCCATTTACCGTTTCAACTGTTTTATCTGATTCTGCACATTCGAAACGCCGGCTCCTTTCAACAGCCCCTGACGGCGGAAAAAGAAAGTGAATATCTTAAAAAAATGAGACACGGAGATCGTCAGGCGCGGGAGATTCTTATTGAAAGGAACATGCGATTGGTGGCGCACATTGTAAAAAAATACTACGCATCTTCCGACGAACAGGACGATTTGATTTCCATCGGGACCATTGGATTGATTAAGGGTATTGACAGTTTTCGGAGTGAAAAGAAAATCCGCCTTGCCACCTACGTTTCCCGTTGTATTGAAAACGAAATTTTAATGCATTTTCGGAGTTTGAAAAAGACGGCAAACGAAGTCTCCATTAACGAGGAAATTGATACGGACAAAGACGGAAATTCCCTTTCATTTTTGGACGTAGTAGCAGACGAAGACACCATTCTCGACGACGTTTACCGAAGTATCCGTGCAACGAAATTGTTGTCTGCCATTGAAACGGTTCTGGATCCTCGGGAAAAGACGGTAGTACGTCTGCGGTACGGTCTTTCCGAACCGCCGAAGACCCAAAAGGAAACGGCAGTGGTTTTGGGGATTTCCCGCTCTTACGTTTCCCGCATTGAAAAAAGCGCCCTTCAAAAATTGAAGGACGCCTTAGAAGATTTAGAGAGTCAAACGGATTCAATTCAGTAATTGCGGAGTTCCGTGGGTAAAAACCGTCAACTCATGTAATGCGCGGGTGGCGGCAACGTACATGAGATTTTTGTCTTCTTCCGTGTTCCAATCCTCGGAAACGCCGGCAATGATTACGCCGTCGGCTTCCAATCCTTTGGAAAGATAAACGGGCAAAATCACCGTTGTTTCGGGCGTAAAGGTATCGAAAGAACGCATACGAATCAAGGGCATTTCGTGCATCAACTGACGGTAAAGTTCGTCGCATTCCTTTTGAGTGCGACAAAGGATCATATTGGTCTTATGCCCTTTTGCTCTGTAAGAAGCAATGGTTTGTTTAATCTGTCGGATCGGATCGGTAAGGGGCGTAATCGTGGGTGCTTCTCCATGGCGCTCTATCAAGGGTACGTCTGCCTCTCCCCTGCGGAATTGATTTGCAAAGGTATTGATCTCGTGGGTAGAACGATAACTTTTGTTCAATTCAAAAGAAGATACGGTTTTCTTTTCGGGGAAGCAGGAAGCGATGGAAAAGACCGACGAAAGTTTCGGATCGACCTGTTGCGCAATATCTCCCAATACGGTAAAGCGTGCAGCGGGGAAAATTCCGGAAAGCAAAAAGTAAACGATTTCCGGATACTCCTGCGCTTCATCTACCACCACTTGTTTTACGGAGCGCATGGGGGTGATTCTGCCCGAAAGGAATTTCAGCCATGATACGCAGAACAGATCCTCGTAGGGAACGACCTTTTGCAAAAGAAGATCGTGGGAATAGGCGTAATATTCGGGATAAAAATCCTTGAGAAAATCCAAATAGATTTCGTGTTCAGAGGGCAAAAGCAATTCCGTGGTTTTTTGGGTCAATTCGTTCATACAGGAATCCCACATCGCCATGCACTGTTCGGCTTTTTCCTCGTCGGTATAAGCGATAATGCCGTGTTGCGTAGCTTCGTCCAAAAAGGTGTGGCAGATGACTTCTTTTTTATCTTCCGCCAAATCCTGAAGACGGGTAATGATCTTCCCTACCCGTTGTGCCGGGCTGTAATTTTTGTAATCATGGAAAAACCATTGAGAAAGTTCCTCGGAAGTTGCAATCACTTCATCAAAACAAGTAATATCTTGAAAAACGACGAAGGTTTCCGTGCGTTTTGCGTAATATTCCTTTAAGGTTTGCGCAAAGGTGCGGGAACCTTTTTCACGAATCATCTCACGCAAAAAGGGGTCGTCACTTGCCAAAAGCGCTTCGATCTGCTCCGAGCGATCCGCATAATGAAGCTCCGATTCCAAATCGGCAAAAAAGTGATAAAAATCGGAACGGACGGCGTTTTCCTCCCCCAATTCGGGAAGAACCTGGGCAATATAGGCGGAGAAGACTTCGCTGGGAGAAAAGATAATAACGTCCTGAGAAGAGACCGAATCCCGCAGACGATACAGTAAAAAGGCGATGCGATGCAGTGCGACGGAAGTTTTTCCGCTTCCGGCAGAGCCTTGAACCAGCAGAAGGTCTGCGTTAAGGTCGCGAATGACTTGATTTTGCTCCCGCTGAATGGTATTGATGACGGTTTTTAGCTTTGCATCGGACGAGCGTCCCAATTCTTCCATTAAAATGGGGTCGGTAATATTGATGCCGTTGTCAAAGACATATTTCAATTCGGCATCTTCGATCTTCATTTGGCGACGCAAAGAAATATCGCCTTCAATCACGCCTTCTTGACACTTATAACTTGCGGGACCCAAGGTTGCATCGTAAAAAAGAGAAGCAATATCCGCCCGCCAATCGCAGATCAAAACCTCATAGGTGCGATTGTCAATCAACGAAAGGGAGCCGATATAGAAAGATTCCGTTTCCGATTGTCCCTTTTCCCGGAAATCAATGCGGGCAAAATACGGAGAAGAACGCATTTGCTCCAAAAAATGGAGCTTGTCCTTCATGCGGAAATACTGTTCCGTATCCTGTTCCAAGGTTTGGTTCGCCTGCATCAACTCAATATTATCGGGATTGGTACTGTAATCGTTCCAGATGCGGCGACGCTCTTCGATAATATATTGGCGAAAGTTGGCCTCGTTGGGAGATTCCGAAAAGAGGGTACGATCAATGTAATCCAAAACGTAATCGAGACGTTCTTTTTCTTGTTCAAAAATCTCAGGTTCCATAGCAATGCTCCTTTCGGAAACGAACAGTAACGATAATCAAAGTAAAAACAAGAGCAGAACCGACGGTCAAAATAAGGTTCTTCATGGAAAAATCAAAAACAATGGGATAGGTTGCCGCAGTTAAAAAGACGGAAAAGACCGTTTGAAGTCCTTTGCCGAAAAAATAGTACTTAGGAGAAAGATTGGCTTCGGAAATGGCATTCAGCACTTGAAAATGCACCGAGAATCCCGACCAACCCAACATCAACGACGCCAAAAGAGCCGAAAGAAAGGTAAATTCTTTTAGATTGGAGATTCCGCAAGTGATCTCCAATAATCCCGATAAAACCGTCTTAAAGAGAGTCAGGGGAACCGACGCCGTCAAAACGGCAATCAAAACCCGGAAAAAGATAATAAAGCCGCAGATATT
>JAZSJP010000193.1:0-7727 GCA_045534395.1 Eubacteriales bacterium
CCCCCGTCCCCCTAATTTTGCATTTTGCATTTTGAATTTTGCATTAAAAAAGAGCCGCCATAAGGCGAGTCTTTTGTTATCTGTTTCCGTAATGTTCGATGATATAATCCATGTCTTTGTCGCCTCTGCCCGAGAGGTTAATCAGCACCGAGCCGTGGCTCATGGTCTTTGCAAGTTTCATGCCGTAGGCGACGGCGTGGGCAGATTCCAGAGCGGGAATGATCCCTTCCATGCGGGACAGTTCAAAGAAGGCGTCGATGGAATCGTCATCGTTGATCACGTCGTATTTAACTCTGCCCAGAGTATGCAGGAAGGCGTGTTCCGGACCGGAAGAAGGATAGTCCAAACCGCTGGATACGGAATAAACGGGAGCGGGGTCCCCGTTTTCGTCTTTCAGCATGATGGAATTAAAGCCGTGCATGACACCCTCGGTACCGTATTGCAGAGATGCGGCGTGGTCGCCCAGCTTGGTGCCTCTGCCCAAAGGCTCAATGCCGTAAATATCTACGGGGTCGTTTAAAAATCCGGCGAAGAATCCTGCCGCGTTGGAGCCGCCGCCCACACAGGCAACGATGGCGTCGGGCAATTCTCCGGTCATGCCGACAAACTGTTCTCTCGCTTCAATACCCACGACGCTCTGAAAATCCCGAACCATCATGGGGAAGGGGTGGGGTCCCACCACAGAACCGATGCAGTAAATGGCATCTTTGTATTCTCTGGCATAGGCTTCAAAGGCGGCGTCGACCGCTTCTTTCAGGGTCTGCAAACCGTGAGTAACTTCCACCACGTTTGCGCCCAAAATCTTCATGCGAGCCACGTTGGGAGCCTGTTTTTTAATATCCACCGAGCCCATGTAAATATCACATTCCAAGCCGAAATAAGCGGCGGCGGTGGCGAGAGCAACACCATGCTGACCGGCACCGGTCTCGGCGATAACCTTCTTTTTGCCCATGTATTTGGCGAGCAAGGCTTCTCCCATGCAATGGTTCAGTTTATGAGCTCCGGTATGGTTCAAATCTTCCCGCTTAACGTACAACTGCACGTTGCCCAACTTATTGGAAAGGCGTTCCAAGTGGGAAATGGGGGTGGGTCTGCCTTGGAATTCCCGACGAATACGACGCAATTCGTCAATAAATTTGCGGGATTTGGCAATGGTGAAATACGCCTCGGTGGTCTCTTTCATGGCACGCTTCAATTCCTCGGAAACGTACACGCCGCCGTAATTGCCGAAATATCCGTTCTCATCGGGATAATGTTTAAAATAAGTATCAAAATCAACACCGTTAAAAATCATGGTTTGTTCCTCCGAAAATAAAATATTCTTGTACGTGTTTTTCGGCGTTCACCATCGAAGGGTGAAAATCACAGACATAAAACTTCCTCCAAAATAAAAAACTTCCGCATAATGCGGAAGCGAAAAGACAAACGGGGTACTCTCGTACCGTCTCGCGCATACCAACATATGCTCCGCCTTTTTACGGGTGCGGCTCCCGTCGGCTACTACTGCGACTTTCGTCGGTTCGCTCCGCCCTCATGAGTCCATTCCCCAGACCTTTCCCTGCCGCAATCCCACCGCCTGCGACTCTCTTCAAGGTTCCGAAAAGGGTACTCCTCTCAATCTTCGGTTTCTGTATTATTTGTAGTATTATATCACATTTTCCACGCTTTGTCAAGAGGGAGGGGAAGAAGGTGTTCTTTTCTTTCGGGAGAAAGAAAAGAACCAAAAGAAAGCCAAGGCAACGCAATTCTTGCGTTGAGAAAGTTTTTTGTTCGCCGCAAGTATTTGCGGCGATATGGCTTTTCTTTCTTGGTTCTTCTTTCTTTTCTCCGGAAAAGAAAGAAGAACACCTTTCTCTATTCCCTAATTTCACCAAAAAATCACAAAATCTACACGGATACGTAGTATTTAGGGTGTATAATCATTTCCGTACAGAGTAGGCAGTTGCGCGTTGCATCGAAAGATGCGTAGTGCCGTGGGACGGGATGTTGCTCGCGGACGAAAACCCAAGGGTTGCGGTGCGCTGTCGCGTCCGCTGTGTGATCGATATAGAGGACACTCTGGTAAATATTTATTTACCGGAGATTTTTCATTTTACGGCGTAAAATGAACGATCTTCCGAGAAGGAAGGTTTTCCATGAAAAAACAAACAAGCAATCGAATCCTGCGCATCGTCATCGTGGGAATGTTGGCAGCACTCTGCTTTGTGTTGAGCGCCTACGTTTCCATCAAAGCGGGCAGCATGAAATTCACCTTTGCCGGTCTTCCCATTTTGTTGGCATCGCTGTTGTTCGGCCCCGTGGACGGAATGTTGGTGGGCGGAATCGGGGAATTTCTTTCGCAGCTTTTCAGCGAATACGGTCTGACCCCTACCACGATTTTGTGGATCATTCCCTCCGTGGTGCGCGGATTGATGGTAGGACTTTACACCAAGGCAAAACGGGGGAACCCCGGCGCAGTCGGAACTTCGGTGATGATTATTCTCTCGTCCTTGGTAGTAACCCTTTTGAACGGATTGGTTATTTGGGCAGACGCGGTGATTATGGGATATTACTCCTTTGCCTACGTCTTCGGTTCCACCGGCTGGCGCTTTTTGGCAAGCCTCATTACCGCAGTGCTCTATTGCGCGGTAATCATTCCCCTCACTGCGGCATTACGCAAAAGCGGGGTTGCGGGATTAAAAAACGTTCCTGCACAACAACGCGAAGGGGAAAAATAAAATACGATAGATACAACAAGTCCGGCGGAATTTCCGCCGGACTTAACTCATGAAAGGATTTTAAATACCACGTTGGGGGTTTCCCGATGCACATCGTCAAAAATCTCCAACATGGGAATGCAGTATTCTTTTGCTTCTTCCCTCAATTCATGAAAATGATGCAGCTCAACCGTAACGCACCCTTCGTCGAGCCACAAATGAAACAGACAATCATCCAATGCGCTCCAATTTTTTCCGTAATATTCGGGAAGCCCGAAGGATTTTTTTAGCATTTCGTGGATAGCATCGGGAGTATTGCATTGGGAAAAGTTCAAGGTTATTTTCATAATCTCTCCGATTTTTCAAAAAGGCACCTTGCTGTGCCTCTTTTTTATAATTCTTCCGGGTTGTCCACGGCGTCGGAGAGGGAAATTTCCAAATTTCCGTTGCGGCACCGAAGCTTGTCGATGAATTCTTGGGATTTTTCGGCATCTTTCAGCTTGACGCGGTAGGTGAGTTTGTAGAGGCTTCCCATGGCGGTGGTCTTGGCTTTTGTCAGACGATGGGACGAGGTATATTCGGCAAATAAATCGTCAAATTCGTGGACGTAACGCAAAGATTCGGGAACGGTAATGCGCAATTCCGAGTGCTTTTCTCCCCAAGGAATCAAAGAAAGAAGCACCATGACCGCCGCGGCAACGAAGGTGAAAATTAAGGCAATTCCAACGAATCCGGCAGCACAGGCAAGTCCCGAGGTCATGGCAAGGAAAATGGAAGCGATATCCTTTGCCTTTCCCGGAACGGAGCGGAAGCGCACCAGAGAAAAGGCGCCCATAACCGCAACGCCGGTACCGATATTTCCGTTTACCATGGCAATAACCGTATGTACGATGATGGGGAGCATCACCAAAGAGATCAAAAACCCTTTGCTGGCGCGGTTTTTAAAGGCGGCGGCGAAGGCGACCATCAATCCGCATAAAAAAGCGGCACCCATGCAGAGAAAAAAGGTTTTTGGGGTGACGGCGGTGGCGGAAAGAGATTCAAAAAATGCAGTCATAACGTTCTCCTTATTTTTTCAGAGTTTGTAAATATGCGGTTCCGTATTTGGAAAAGGACGAGGGATACAGGCGGTGACGATCCAATGCGTGGCAGAGCCACAGGGGAAGAGCACCGTCGGTTTTCAATTCCATAATGACGGCGTCGTCAGGCAAAAGGCTTGTCCCATGGGCACCGACAGACAGGTCCAAGTCGGTTTCCCGATAGCGAAGATCCGTGTCAAAGGTAATGCGAATACGAGGATTCTCCGTCAAGGTATAGGCGTCCCGCTGACAGGACAGAAGCATGGACGGGGCAGGGCTTTCGTAAAATTTCATTGCCCAGTCGATCTCGTCCATAATCTGCGATTTCAAAGGTTTTTCGCCCCCCTTGAGGTAGATCATTGCTTTGGACAGGGGAAGCATCACACGGCGCTTATAGACCACGCCTTTGTACTTTTTCTTGATCTCAAAAAACACCTTTGTTTCGGCGTTTGGGGTTCCGTAACTGCGCAGACGCAGTTTTTCCTTGTACGCCGGCTTTTCAAAGCCTTTCGCGTCAATAGAATTTCGAATAATTCGTCGGTCGGGAGTATCCAAATAAAGGCTGCAGACGGTACTCTTTCCGTAGGCGTCCCGGGTGAGACGATTGCCGATTTCCGACAAAAGCGCCTCTTTTTGCGCCACGGTCAGCCGATATTTTTTCTCCACCCGCTGAAAGGTTGTGATAATTTCCATGGTATCACCTTCTTTGGAAGGTTTTTATTCCGCTTCCGAAACTTCTTGGGCAGGCTCCGCGTCTACCACGTCGTCTTGGGATTCTTCCGCAGTTTCTCGGCTCGATTCTTCAGTTTCTTCTTTTTCCGCAGATTCTTCTTCCGTGGGAGCGCGCATCTGAAGTGCCAAAGCACCAAAGCCTACGTAATATACGGCAAAGGAAAGGTAATCCGACCACAAATATCCCGTCAGGGTAACGACGTTATAGTTCACGTCGTAGGTCTGTTGCGTAAAGGTAAATTCTCCCACACCGCACAGAGTCAAGACCAGCGGCAGCAACACGGCAACGCCGCAAAATCCCACGAAGATCCATTTGTTGGGAAGAATTTTTTCCAGCGTCAGAACCCAAAGGATCAGCGCCAAAAAGGGTGCCGCAAAGGAAATGATATTTTCAAAAAGATATTCCGGCTGATTTTCCATCATGCACAGAACGAAGGAAGAGGACTGATGGATAACGGGAATCAGAAACGCCACCATCATCCATCGCAGATCGACTTCCGCCAAAAACAGCACCGTCAAGAAAAACGCCACGGGAATCAACAGAGTCACGATGATAAAATAGATTTCGGTACCGCCCATTTCCGAAAAGGAAAGAGACGACATTTGAAAGGACCATTTTCCGTTGTAGAAATAGAAAAACATATACCACAGCACCGCCATGGCAATTCCGCACAGAGACGGCACGATGGGGGTACCCTTCACGATAAAATGTTTCTTCATAAAAATCTCCTACTGTCACTTTAATTTTGCATTTTGCATTCCTCTCCCCCCTCGACTCAGGGGCGAGGGGGAGGGGAACCGCTTGCGGTGGTGGGGGTTATTGCCGCATTCCGCAGCACTTTTTGTATTTCTTACCGCTTCCGCAGGGACAGGGTTCGTTGGGTCCGACCTTTTTGCCTTTCACTATAGTCACACCCTTGCCCTGTTCTGTGGTTTTCCCCGGTTGGTCGTGGACTTTGACGTGGGAAAGTTTCAGTTTGTTCGCCAAGGCTTTACGGGCATTCTCGGCGCGGACGAATTCGTCCAACTGCAAAACGTGAATCGCCCAGGTACGGAACATGCGCAGACAGTCAAAAACCGCACGCTCCCGAATGGCGTAGACCGTTTCCCGGAACATTTCATCACTTTGGAGTTGATATTCCACCAAGGGGTTACGATTTCCGTACGCCTGCAGGTTGATACCGTGACGAAGGTCTTCCATGGCGTCGATATGATCCATCCAATAAGAGTCAATGGCACCCAGCATAACGAAGCGCTCCAATTCCCGCATATGGACGGGTGTCAATTTGGATTCTACCATTGCCGCCGAATTGTCTGCGGCGGTCTGCAAGGCTTCCCGCAGGTCTTCCACGGTGTTTTTGCCTTCCAAAATATCAATGGAATTACCGTTTTCGTCCCGCACGGGGAAGTAGAGATTTCCTTCCAGATACTCCCGCAGACCCTTGAGATTCCAATCTTCTTTTTCGCCGACGCAGAAGGTATCGAGCTGACGGTCGATGACGTCCCGACGCATTTTTGCCATGCGGTCGGACAGATCCATATCCGCCATGATCTGGTCGCGTTCTTTGTAGATCTGAATACGTTGTTGGTTGACTACGTCGTCGTATTCCAAGACGTGTTTACGTCCGTTAAAATTGGCACCTTCCTTGCGTTTTTGGGCGTTTTCCACGGTTTTGGTAAACATACCCGAGGCAATGGGCTCATCGTCGGGGAAGGAATTGATGAGGGACAGATTTGCCAATTTATCCCCCCCGAAGAGACGCAACAGGTCGTCTTCGAAGGAAATATAGAACGCCGTTTCACCCACGTCCCCCTGACGTCCCGCGCGACCCCGCAACTGATTGTCAATGCGGCGGGATTCGTGGCGCTCGGTACCGATAATGTAGAGACCGCCGGCGGCTTTGACCTCTTCCGCCTCGGCATCCACCATTTCCTTAAATTGAGCGTGCAATTCTTTATAGCGCGCCCGGGCATTGAGGATTTCGGCGTTGTCGGTTTCTGCAAAAGACGTGGACTGTACGATGAGTTCGCGGTCGAATTCCTCTTTTTCCATTTGTTTTTTCGCCATATATTCCGCGTTACCGCCCAAGATGATGTCGGTTCCGCGCCCCGCCATGTTGGTGGCGATGGTTACAGCGCCTTTTCGTCCCGCCTGAGCGATGACCGCCGCTTCTTTTTCGTGATTTTTGGCGTTCAAAACGTTGTGAGGGATTTTATGTGCCGTTAAAATTTTGCTGAGTTTTTCGGACTTTTCAATGGTGACGGTGCCAATCAACACCGGCTGACCTTTTGCGTGGCACTGAGCGACCTGTTTGACGACGTGACCGAATTTCTGAATCTCGTTTTTAAAGAGACGGTCGTCGTGGTCTTCTCTGCGGGAGGGCTTGTTGGTGGGAATCTCCACCACGTCCAGATTGTAAATTTCCAAAAATTCGTCTTCTTCCGTCATGGCGGTTCCCGTCATACCCGAAAGACGGTCGTAGAGGCGGAACAGATTTTGGAAGGTAATAGACGCCAAGGTCTTGGATTCACTTTCCACCTTGACGTTTTCCTTTGCCTCAATGGCTTGGTGCAGACCGTTGGAATACCGCCGTCCGAACATCAACCGTCCCGTGTATTCGTCAACGATGATAACTTCCCCTTCCTTGACTACGTAATCCACGTCTTTTTCCATGATTCCGTAGGCGCGCAAGGCTTGGTTGACGTAATGCTGAATCTCGATATTTTCCGTGTCGGAATAGTTTTCGATGCCAAAGTAGGTTTGCACCTTTTCCACACCGCGGGGCGTCAGCGCAACGGTCTTGTTCTTTTCTTCCACCACGTAATCGCAATCGTCGTGGGGTTCTTCGTTTTTGGCGTCGATTTCTTTATATTTTTTGCAGACCAACAATTTCACGAAACTGTTGGCGCGCTGATACATTTCGTCGGACTCGTCCACCTGACCCGAAATAATCAAGGGTGTGCGGGCTTCGTCGATGAGAATGGAGTCCACTTCATCGACGATGGCGTAATTCAGACCCCGCTGAGCCTTGGGGGGCAGATAGGAAGTCGGAGGCCAAGCGGTCTTAGGAAGACAATACTAATGGCCAACTCCTTGGCCCACAGAACGACATGGCTCCGATCCGACTTAAGGGTGTGCGGGCTTCGTCGATGAGAATGGAGTCCACTTCATCGACGATGGCGTAATTCAGACCCCGCTGAGCCTTGGGGGGCAGATAGG
>JAZSJP010000084.1:0-4065 GCA_045534395.1 Eubacteriales bacterium
GGAAAATCCGTGGGCGACCACGTGGAATTCGGCGGACTTTTGGGCACGGCTCCCGTCATGCCCGTGCGCAACGTTTCTCCCGCCAAATTCATTGCCCGAGGCGGACGAATTCCCGCCCCCATGCAGAGTTTGAAGAATTAAGAGAAGCGAGGGTATGTTCTTTTTCTTTTCACGGGAAAAGAAAAAGAACCAAAAAGAAAAGCGAAGTTCGGCAGATTGCATCTGCCGAGAAAAAAGTTATATTCTTAAAAATCGGGAGACGCAGACGCGTCTCCCGATACTTTTTAATTACTTTTCTTTTTGTTCTCCGCAAGAACCGGAACATTGTTTGGCATAAGGGCAACCGATACATTTGGTTCCTTTTTTCTTTTCTTTCACGATATACCAAACCGCAAGCCCTACAATGACAAGAACGACAGCGAGAACGATATAGGTTTCCACTCCCATAAGATCTCCTTGATCAAGCAACTTTTACTCTTTTTGAAACGCTGGCTTGTTTTTCTCCGCGGACACACAGAATCGAGACGATCGCAACAAAAATGGCAACGGCAATTCCACCGCAGATTGCAGGAACGACAGCCAAGGTGGCGGGAGCAGTAATCAACGTACCGACGGTATAGACCAAATAGCCCACGGTGTAGCCGATTCCCAGTTGGAATCCTACCGCACCCCAAAGCCATTTTGCACTCTTCATTTCGGAGTTCATAGCCCCGATGGCGGCAAAACAGGGGGGAGAGAACAGGTTGAACATCATGTAAGCCAAGGCGGCAACTTTGGTAATTGCCATAATTCCGGCAACGTCAGCCCCGGAACCTTCCATCAACGTCAATTCTTCGGTATCGATGAGGTTTTCCAACCCGACGAAGCAGACCGCAAGGGTTCCGACCACGTTTTCCTTGGCGATAAATCCGGTGACGGCGGCGGCAGCCAACTGCCAAGAAAGAACCCCGGCGATGGGAACCAACAGATAAGCGATGGGTCCTGCGATGGAAGCAAGAATCGAGGTGTCTGCAGATTCTGCAATCTGGAAAGACCAGTCGAAGGTCTGCATAACCTGAACGGCGGTATTACACAAAAGGATAATGGTTCCGGCCTTTACGATATAAGCCCAACCCCGGGAGCACATGGATTTGCAGGCTCTCCACAGAGAGGGGGCTTTGTATTCGGGCAATTCCATGATGAAGAAAGATTTTTTCTTACTGTTGCCGGTAATTTTGTTAATCAGCAACGCACCGATAAAGATGATGACGATGCCGGCGAAATACATCAAAGGACCGACCCACGGAGAATCATCAAAAAATGCGCCGGCAAACAGGGCGATGACCGGCAATTTTGCACCGCAGGGCATAAAGGGGGCGAGCATGGCGGTGGCTCTGCGTTCCCGTTCGTTGCGAATGGTACGGCAAGCCATAACCCCGGGAATGGCACAACCGGTTCCGATGACGAAAGGAATCACCGATTTTCCGGAAAGACCCACTTTTTTGAAGATGGGGTCCAGGACCACGGAAGCCCGAGCCATATATCCGCAATCTTCCAACAGGGCAATGAGGAAGTACATCACCATAACCAAGGGCAAGAATCCGACTACAGCGGCGACCCCGCCGATGATACCGTCAACCAACAATGCCTGAAGGATATCGGGGGTGTTGACTACCAGGCCGCCAACCCATGCTTGGAACGCTTCCAAAAGAGTCACCAAGCCGGGAATGGTGGTGCCGTTGGAAAATTCGTAGCCTTCCGCAATCCACGTGCCCAAGGTTGCTTGGGAAATGTAGAAGACCAAAAACATAATTACGGCAAAGATTGGGAGTCCCGCCCATTTGTTGGTGAGAATTGCATCAATTACGTCTTGCGCGTTCTTTCTGCGGGTCAGAACCTTGCGGGTTTCAACTTCCTTGACGATTCCGTTGACGAATTTAAACCGCTTCCTGTCGGCATCTTGTACCGCTTTTTTATCGGCAAGATCAATTTCTTCCGAAACGTAAGGCGCTTTCTGTCCTTTGCCCGAAAGAGCAACGGCGGCGGAAATCACGTCTTTCAGACCGTCCGCAGTGGTGGAAGTGGTATTAACCACGGGGCAATTCAGTTCCGCAGACAACACTTCCGTATCAATGATCGTTCCTTTCTTTTTATTGATATCTGCCTTATTCAGGGCAACGACCACGGGAATCCCCAACTCCAACAGTTGGGTGGTAAAAAACAGACTGCGGCTCAGATTGGTTGCATCAACGATATTGATGATAACGTCGGGATTTTCTTTGGTTACGTAGTCTTTTGTGATGCTTTCTTCTGAAGTAAAGGGAGACATAGAGTACGCCCCCGGAAGGTCAACGGCGGTAATTTGTTGGTTGCCTGCATACGCCTTTTTAACAGCGTGTTCCTTTTTGTCTACAGTGACCCCTGCCCAGTTCCCGACTTTTTCATTTCTGCCGGTCAGAGCGTTGTACATGGTAGTTTTCCCGCTGTTCGGATTGCCGGTCAAAGCAATTCTCATGGATTTTCCTCCTAATTATAACAGTTTTTTCTTCGTTTGTTTATGTGAAACAGTGTTCGAGTACTGCAGTTACCCTATGCTAACTTGTGGGCAAAAAAACAATCGGCTTCCGCCGTCTGCTTTTTAAATCTGAATGGCTTCTGCCAACTGATTATCAATATTATATCTGCCGTCTTTGATGGAAACGACACAACCGCCCTTCAAGTGGGAGATGACCGTGATCGGTTCTCCGCTATAACAACCCAAGGAGAACAAGAAGGCGTCCAATTCTTCGTCGTCGGTCTCGATAGCACGAATGATATATTCAATTCCTTCCTTGGCATCTCTCAAGGTCATAGCGATCCCCTTACTTGTGCTGATTTTTGCGGTTAGCATATCCTAACCGATTGCTATTATACTCCCATTTCCATGATTTGTCAAGGCGTTTTTCTCATAGTTTGCATTTTTTTCACATTTTTCTTTTTTTGATACGGCGCGCCCCATATTGTGACGGGGGCTACGCTGAGGATTTGAGAAATCTCTATGAAAAACCCCGCACAAGTATCGCTTTGACGACGCTTATGCGGGGAAAATTCTTTGTTGTTCTTATAGGTTGAATGTTACCGTTGGACGCGGCCGCTTCCGTCGCCGCCGGCTAATTTTTCCACCTCGGACACGGAAACCCGGTTGTAGTCTCCTTCCACGGAATGTTTGAGAGCCGACGCCGCCACGGCAAATTCAATTGCTTGTTGGGTGTCTTTGCCCGACAACAGGGAATAAATCAGACCGCCGCCAAAGGAATCTCCGCCGCCGACACGGTCGACGATATGCAAGTGATAGGATTTGGAGAAGCAATAATTTTCTCCGTCGTACAGCATGCCCGCCCAGTCGTTGTCGCTGGCGGAAATGGAAGAACGCAGGGTGATGGCGACCTTTTCAAAGCCAAATTTGTCTGCCAACTGTTTTGCCACGGATTTGTAACCCTCGTGGTTCAGCTTGCCGCCGTAAATGTCGGTGCCTTCCGCTTCGATGCCGAAAACGTCTTTTGCATCTTCTTCGTTGGAAATGCAGATGTCCACGTATTTGCACAGTTCGGTCATAGTGGCTCTTGCTTGGTCTCTCGTCCACAACTTGCCGCGGTAGTTCAGGTCACAGGAAATCTTGACGCCCTTTGCCTTTGCCGCCTTGCAGGCTTCCAGGCACAAATCGGCAACGTTTTGTCCCAACGCCGGAGTAATCCCGGTGAAGTGGAACCAATCGGCGCCTTCAAAGATGGCGTCCCAATCAAAATCCCCGCATTGCGCTTCGGCAATGGAAGAGTGGGCGCGGTCGTAAATGCAGACCGAACCCCGCTGAGAGGCACCTTTTTCCAAGAAATAAATGCCTACGCGGTCGCCGCCCCGAACGATTTTCGAGGTGTCAACGCCGAAATAACGCAGAGAATTGATTGCCGCCTGTCCGATGGCGTGCTTGGGCAATTTGGTAACGTAAACGCTGTCCATGCCATAGTTGGCAAGGGACACGGCAACGTTTGCTTCTCCGCCGCCGAAGGTGGCTTGCATTACGTCGTTTTGGAAGAAACGGTAATATCC
>JAZSJP010000147.1:0-3624 GCA_045534395.1 Eubacteriales bacterium
ATCGGAGACCTTGCCGAAGACGCAACCATTTCCTTCTATCAGCAGGGCGATTATATTGACATGTGCGTAGGTCCTCACCTGACCTACACCAAGGGTGTCAAAGCCTTTAAATTGACCCAACAGTCGGGTGCTTATTGGAAAGGCGACAAGAACAACAAGATGCTGACCCGTATCAACGGCGTTGCCTTCGCCAATCAGACCGATTTGGACGAATACATTAAACAGACCGAAGAAGCGGAAAAGAGAGACCACAATAAGTTGGGTCGGGAATTGGAATATTTCACCACCGTGGATTCCATTGGTCAGGGGCTTCCCATCCTGTTGCCCAAGGGTTCGAGAGTCATTCAGTTGCTGCAACGCTGGGTGGAAGATCTGGAACAGTCTCACGGATATATGCTGACAAAAACGCCTTTGATGGCAAAGCGGGATCTGTACCGCATTTCCGGTCACTGGGATCATTATTTGGACGGAATGTTTGTTTTGGGCGATCCTCACGACGAAGAAAAAGAATGCTTGGCACTTCGTCCTATGACCTGTCCCTTTCAATATCAGGTTTATTTGAACAAAGCCCTTGCTTACCGTGGAGTCCGGGTGAGGTTGGGCGTAACTTCTACCCTGTTCCGCAATGAGGATTCGGGGGAAATGCACGGATTGATTCGGGTGCGTCAGTTTACCATTTCCGAAGGGCATTTGGTACTCCGTCCCGATCAGTTGGAAGAAGAATTTGCAGACTGTTTGAGCCTTGCCAAGGAATGCTTGGGCACCGTGGGTCTGTTGGAAGACTGCACCTTCCGTTTCTCTCAATGGGATCCCAACAACACCGCCAAGTACGAAGGAACGGCGGAACAATGGGAAACCGCGCAGGCGGTCATGGAAAAGATTCTGAAGAATTTGAACGTTCAGTACGAAATCGGCATCGACGAAGCCGCCTTCTACGGTCCGAAGTTGGACATTCAGTATAAAAACGTCTTCGGCAAGGAAGACACCATCGTCACCATTCAGATCGACATGTTGCTGGCAGAAAAATTCGGAATGTATTACACCGATTCCGACGGTCAGCAGAAACTTCCTTACATTATTCACAGAACCAGCCTCGGCTGTTACGAGCGCACCTTGGCGTTCTTGATTGAAAAATATGCCGGAGCTCTGCCCACGTGGATGGCGCCCGAACAGGTTCGCATTTTGACCATTCCCGACCGCGCTAACGACTACGCCGACGGTATCAAAAAGGAACTTGTGAAAAACGGCTATCGCGTCACGGTAGACGACAGTCAGAACACTCTGAAATACAAGATCCGCTCTGCTCAGATGGAAAAGATTCCTTACATGGTAATCCTCGGAGACAAAGACATGGAAAACAACACCATTTCCGTCCGTCACCGCTCGGGAGAAGATTTGGGAGCCATTTCCCTCGATACCTTCAAGGAAACTTTGGCTGACGTCGTGGGCAATAAGTTGAAAAAGTAGCTCTGCGAAAAACCACTATGGAGTAAGATCCGTAGCGGTTTTTCTTTTTTGGGAAGGCTTTGATAACCATAAAAAATAATTGTTCAGTTTTTTGTCGAAAAAGCCTCTTGCAGAGATTTGGGGAATATGTTATAATAATAATGTATATTTTAAAAATTAAAATAAAGGATCGGGACGTTGCCCCAAGGGAAGCGCTATGAACAAAATCGGATTCAACAACGAAGAATATCTGAAACTGCAGACCCAACATATCAAGGAACGAATCTCCGGATTCGGCGGAAAGCTGTACCTTGAGGTTGGGGGAAAGTTGTTTGACGACTATCACGCGGCACGGGTCTTGCCGGGGTTTCAACCCGACTCCAAAATCCGTATGCTCCGCCAGTTGAAAGAACAGGCGGAAGTGGTAATCGTGATCAGCGCTTCGTCCATTGAGCAGAGTAAAAAACGCAGTGACTTGGGCATCACCTACGATATGGAAGTATTGCGCTTGATCGACGCTTTTACGGAATGCGGGTTGTTTGTGGGCAGCGTGGTTATCACCCAATACGCTTCACAGCCTTTAGCAAACGCCTTTGAAAAGCGCTTGGAAAACCTCGGAATCCGCGTGTATCGGCATTATCCCATTCCCGGATATCCTTCCAATACAAAGTTGATCGTCAGCGACGACGGATACGGAAAGAACGATTATATCGAAACGTCCCGTCCCTTGGTGGTGGTTACGGCGCCGGGACCCGGAAGCGGAAAGATGGCAACCTGTCTTTCGCAATTATATCACGACCACAAGCGGGGGATTTCCGCGGGATACGCAAAATACGAGACCTTCCCCATTTGGAATCTGCCCTTGAAACACCCGGTCAACCTTGCCTATGAAGCGGCGACAGCGGATCTCAACGACGTCAATATGATTGACCCCTTCCATTTGGAGCATTACGAAAAAACTGCCGTCAATTATAACCGTGACGTGGAGATCTTCCCCGTTCTCAACGCGATTTTTGAAAAGATCTCGGGAAAATCTCCTTACAACTCCCCCACGGATATGGGCGTCAATATGGCGGGCTTTGCCATTGCCGATGATGAAATCGTAAAAAATGCGGCGCGCAACGAGATTGTTCGAAGATATTACAACACCCTTTGCCGAAAGAGAAGCGGAACTGCTGACGACAACGAGGTATACAAGCAAGAACTGATTATGAATCAGGCGGAATGTTCCCCCGAGGATCGTTCCTGTGTCAGAGCGGCTTTGATGCGTGCGGAAGCCACGGGAGCACCTGCCACCGCCATTGAATTGGACGACGGAACCATCGTAACGGGGCGCACGTCTCCCCTGTTTGGATCGTCCTCCGCCTGTTTGCTGAATTCCCTGAAAGTTCTTGCGGGAATTCCCCATGAAGTACAGGTGATCTCTCCCTCGGTCATTGAACCTATTCAGGAATTAAAAGTGAAAAATTTGGGGAACCATAATCCCCGCTTACATACCGACGAGACGTTGATTGCACTGTCGGTTTCCGCAACAACCAACGAAGCGGCGGCGCAAGCCATGAAGATGCTTCCGAAATTAAAAGGTTGCGAAGCGCATTCTACGGTAATCCTTTCTTCCGTGGACAGCGATATTTTCCGTAAATTGGGCGTCAATTTAACCTGCGAGCCTCAATATCAAAACAAACGACTTTATCACAAATAATATGGGAGAATTCTATGTACGAAAATTATCTTGACACCATTGATTTCGTAAAAAAATTTGATTCCGAAGTTGCCGATGCCATGGCGTTGGAATTGAGCAGACAACGGGACAACATTGAGTTGATTGCATCGGAAAACTACGTTTCTCCTGCGGTCATGGCAGCGATGGGTTCCGTTTTGACCAACAAATATGCAGAAGGATACCCCGACCACCGTTACTACGGCGGTTGCCAATACGTTGACATCGTTGAGAATATTGCAAGAGACCGTGCGAAGAAATTGTTCGGCGCAGAACACGCAAACGTTCAACCACACTCCGGCGCTCAAGCAAACATGGCAGCGTATGCGGCGGTGTTGCAACCGGGCGATACGGTCATGGGAATGTCCCTTGCGGAAGGTGGCCATTTGACCCACGGGTCTTCGGTGAACGCGTCGGGAAAACTTTATAAATTCGTTCCCTACGGCGTGGGCGCAGAC
>JAZSJP010000079.1:0-2848 GCA_045534395.1 Eubacteriales bacterium
AATTTTCTTATAAGGTGAATTCCTACGAAAGTAATAAGAAAGAGGTATTTGAATTCCTTTTGCAAAGTCCCAAGTGTTTCCCATGCGCACGGTTGTTCCGTGTAACCCCCCGGAATAATAATATCGGTCGAAAAAGAATGATGTATAGGTAGAATCCAGACGCGTCGTTGTAAAGGTTCGAAGGAAAGAGTGCAGGGTGAACTCAAACTCTTGCTCCCGTGAAATTCGAAATTCTTCGGAAGCCCTGTGATAAAACTCTGTTCTCGCTTGCCGATTTAATCTACGAGCCTTATAGCGATAATACTCATTGAAGCGATATTCACTTTCTTTGGAAAGGGGACCCATAACCTGCGGATAAGAAATCTTTAGTTCCAAAATCGGTTTGTTTTCTCGATAAAGCAATGTTTCAATGGTTTCTCCGCTCATATTTAATTGCATACGTATCACTCCCATATACTATATGATGATTTCCGTGTTAATTGCGTGAGATATGAAAACAATCTTTTACATTTCTATGAAGGGTCTTGCATTTTCTATGGTTATCTGCTATAATAGGTTGTAATATATACCACGGATTTGTTGCATTAAGGCTGAACAAGTCCAGAAAAAAAAGGATGGTCAACATGTCTAAAAACACTCAAAAGAACGCGGATACCCTATGGTCTCCGTTGGTAAAAATTGTTGCACTGGTTTGCGCTTTGGTTCTGATTGCATCCATCGCCCTTGCCGTTGTTGCGAAAGCCGGACATTTCCGCCGTACCACCGTTGTTATGAACGTAGGTGATACGGAAATTAACGCTTTGGAATTCAATTACGGCTACTATACTGCGTTGAACAATTTCTATTCCGAATATCAGTATTACGCAAGCATGATCGGATTTGATCCTACGGTTTCTTTGAAGAGTCAAAAAAGTTATTTTGATTCCACCATGTCTTGGTACGATTATTTCGTAAATCAAACCAAAATTCAGTATGAAGAACTGTATCTTCTGTACAACGCTGCCGTTGCCGAAGGATTTACCATGACGGAAGAGTCTGCAAAATCTTTGGAAGATACCGTAAAGCAATTAGAAGATGCTGCTAAAGAGTCCAAGGTTCATGTCAATAAGTATCTCCAGAACATGTACGGACCGAACATTAAGTTGGACGATTTCAAGGAATACGTTTCCCGTCGTTTGACCTTTGCTGATTTTTACGAAAAATACATTGACAGCTTGAGCTACGAAGCTGATAAAATCGAAAAATACTATTCCGATAACAAGAACGATTTTGACGTGGTTGACTACTACTCTTACACTGCAAAGGCTGATACGACAAACAATAAAACCGCTGAAGCCGTTGCAAATGGAATCAAAGACGCTTCCACCGACGTGAATTCTTATTTGGAAGCATTGAAGGGCGTTGTAGGCGCGGACACCTTTAAGGCAGAAACGTATCTGAACGAAAGCGCTACCTATAACAAAGAGGACGATACCTCCAAGTGGCTCTTCGACGACGAGCGCAAAGCCGGCGACGTTACGGTAATTAAAACCGCCGCTACCACTTCTTCCGGAACCGATACCTACAAAGTGATTTGCTTTGTGGAACGCGGACGTGAAACCTATCAGCTTGCCACAATGCGCCATATTTTGTTTGCCGTGGAAGATAAAACGGACGATAAAGGCAATGCTCTGAAAGACGATAAGGGAAACACCCTGACCAACGATGCCGAAATGAAGGCAGAAGCCGAAAAGATCCTGAAACAGTGGAAAGACGGCGCCGCTACCGAGGATTCCTTTGCTGCATTGGTAAAAGACAATACCGATGACACGGGAAGTGTTGAAAACGGCGGTCTCTACGAAGATTTCAACAAAACGACCATGGTGGAAGAAATTACCGATTGGATTTGGGCAGAAGGACGTAAGGCCGGTGACTGCGAAATCGTTAAAACTACCTACGGTTATCATATTGTTTATTTCGTTGAATACGGCGATGAAAAATGGAACGCAGACGTTGTTAACACCTTGAAGAGTGAGGATTACAGCGACTATTTGGATTCTTTGAGAGAAAAATATCCCGTATCCTTTAACGATAAAGGATTGTCTCAAGTCGGTTAATATTTTGTATGCGGGTGGCGTTTTGCCGCCCGCATCCCTTATGGAACGTGTTTTATGGATTTACAATATTGTACCTTGTGCCCCCGTCGATGCAAAGCGGATCGAACCAATACCGTCGGATTTTGCGGCGGTGGTGATAAGATAAGAATTGCTCGGGCGGCTCTTCATTTCGGAGAAGAACCATGTATCACGGGAACGCGTGGTTCCGGAACGATTTTCTTCAGCGGGTGTGTTCTTCGTTGCAAATTTTGTCAGAACCATCCGATCAGTCAAGGAGATATCGGAGAAGTTGTATCGGAATCAAGACTTTCGGATATCTTTTTGGAATTGCAAGAAAAAGGTGCCGAAAATATCAACTTGGTAACGCCTTCTCATTTTGCACCTATGATTGCAAAGGCTCTTTCTTCTGTAAAGAAAAGGCTTTTCGTTCCGGTGGTGTGCAATTGCGGTGGGTATGAATCAAAAGAAATTTTGGACTATTTTGACGGGCTTGTTGACGTGTATTTGCCCGACTTGAAATATTATTCTTCCGAGCGCTCTTTGCGTTACTCTGTCGCGGAAAATTATTTTCACGTTGCCTCAGCTGCTCTGAAAGAAATGTTTCGTCAAACGGGTCCTTGTTCTTTTTCTGAAAAAGGGATTTTGCAAAAAGGACTATTGATCCGTCACCTGGTTCTTCCCGGCGGAAAAAAGGATTCCGTAGAATTGCTTCGATGGATCGCGGAAACGTTTCAAGTCGGAGGCCAAGCGGT
>JAZSJP010000020.1:0-6791 GCA_045534395.1 Eubacteriales bacterium
AAGTAAAACAAAGAGAGGATCATTTCGTGGCAAACGAATACAACAACGAAAGTATTAAATCACTGAAAGGTGCAGACCGCGTTCGTCTGCGCCCTTCGGTCATTTTCGGTTCCAACGGTTTGGAAGGATGCTGTCATTCCTTTTTTGAAATTCTCTCCAACTCTATCGACGAATTCAAAGAGGGAAGAGGTTCCAAAATCATCGTCACTTGTTATGCCGACCATTCCATCGAAGTTCAGGACTTCGGAAACGGAATTCCCGTGGACTACAACCAAAAAGAAAATGCGTACAATTGGGAACTTCTGTTCTGTGAAATGTACGCCGGCGGGAAATACGGCGACGATTCCAACAATCTCTACGAATATTCCTTGGGGCTCAACGGTTTGGGACTTTGTGCCACCCAATACGCTTCCGAGTTTATGGAAGCGGAGATTTACGACGGCGAATATCAGTACAAACTTGCCTTCAAGGAAGGCCACCCCGTTGAGAAAAACAAGGACGACGTTCTGAAAAAGGTTCCGATGAAGCACAAGCGCGGCTCCACCATTCGTTGGAAGCCCGACCTGAAAGTCTTTACGGAAATCGACATTCCCCGTTCTTACTTCCAAGGGGTGTTGCAACAGCAAGCCATTTGTAATGCCGGATTGACTTTGGTATTGCGTTGGCAGAATCCCGTGGACAAGAAGTTCGAAGAAGAAACCTATTGCTACGAAAAGGGAATTGAGGACTATATCAACTCCTTTATGGGGGACGACGCCATTGCCGCGCCCCAAATGTGGTCTTGCGCCCGTCAGGGACGTGCCCGGGAAGACCTTCCCGAATACAAGGTTCGCTTGAATATTGCCTGTGCCTTTTCCAATCGGGTCAACCGCATGGAGTATTACCACAACTCCAGCTTTTTGGAATACGGCGGTTCTCCCGATAAAGCCGTCCGCTCCGCCTTCGTTTACGCCTTTGACAACTATATTCGCAAGATTGGAAAATACACCAAAAACGAGGCAAAGATCACCTTCCAAGACGTCCAAGACTGTCTGGTGCTGATCTCCAACTCTTACTCCACCTCAACGTCTTACGAAAACCAAACCAAAAAAGCCATTAACAACAAATATATCTATGAGGCAATGAACGAATTTTTGCGTCATTCTTTGGAAGTCTATTTCATCGAGCATAAGGCGGAAGCCGACAAGATCGCCGAGCAGATTCTCGTCAACAAGCGGAGCCGTGAAAATGCCGAAAAGACCCGCCAGAATCTGAAAAAGAAGCTGACGGTGGAAATGGACATTACCAACCGGGTGGAAAAATTCGTCGATTGCCGCTCCAAAGATCCTGCCGTCCGGGAACTGTATATCGTGGAAGGTGACTCCGCTTTGGGTTCGGTTAAATTTGCCCGCCAAGCGGAATTTCAAGCCATAATGCCCATTCGCGGTAAGATCCTCAACTGTCTGAAAGTAGAGTATAACAAGATCCTCAAATCCCCCATTATTACCGACTTAATCAAAGTTTTGGGTTGCGGTGTGGATATCAAGATCAAGGGAAGCGACGAATCCGCCTTTAACATTGACAACCTTCGCTTCGGAAAGATCATCATCTGCACCGACGCCGACGTGGACGGGTATCAGATCCGCACTTTGGTTTTGGCGATGATCTACCGTCTGACCCCAAAACTGTTGGAAGAGGGGAAGGTCTATATTGCCGAATCTCCCTTGTACGAGATCACCCAAAAGGACAAGACTTGGTTCGCGTATACCGATAAAGAAAAGAACGAGATCGTCGACGGTTTAACGGGTAAATATACCGTACAACGCTCCAAAGGTCTCGGTGAAAACGAGCCTGAAATGATGAAACTGACTACCATGGATCCCGAAACCCGCCGCCTGATTCAGGTGCTTCCCGAAGAGGCGGAAAAAACCGCACGGGTCTTTGATATGCTGTTAGGCGACGATTTAGACGGCCGTAAACAGCACATCGCCGAATGCGGCGCGCAATTCTTGGAATTGGCGGATATTTAAGAAAGGAGAGACGAGTATGCCACAGTACGAACAAAAAATTACCGATACGCTGGAATTAAACTATATGCCCTACGCCATGTCGGTCATCGTCTCCCGCGCCATTCCCGAGATCGACGGCTTCAAGCCCGCCCACCGCAAATTGCTTTATACCATGTATAAAATGGGTCTTCTCAGCGGTCATTTGACCAAATCTGCCAACGTGGTGGGACAGACCATGCGTCTCAATCCCCACGGAGACGCCGCTATTTACGACACCATGGTGCGTCTTACCCGCGGTCACGAGGCGTTGTTGCATCCCTTCGTGGAATCCAAGGGGAACTTCGGAAAGCATACGTCGAGAGACACCGCTTACGCCGCCCCCCGTTATACGGAGGTAAAATTGGACGGTTTTTCCGCCGAACTGTTTAACGAGATCGACCACGACACCGTGGATATGGTGGATAACTACGACGGCACTATGAAAGAACCGTCTCTGTTGCCCGTTACCTTCCCCAATATTTTGGTTAACCCCAATCAGGGCGTTGCCGTCGGTATGGCAACCAATATTTGCTCCTTTAATCTTACCGAAATCTGCAACACCACCATCGAACTTTTGAAAAATAAAGATCACGATATTCTTCTGACCCTTACCGCGCCTGACTTTCCCTCGGGTGCGCAGTTGATCTACGATGCCGAGGCGCTCCGCACGATTTACGAAACCGGCTCCGGTTCCTTCCGTCTGCGCGCCAAATACCGCTACGATAAAAAAGGAAATTGCATTGAGATCTACGAAATCCCCTACAATACCACCATCGAAGCCTGTCAGGATAAAATCGAAGAGTTGGTCAAGCTCGGAAAGATCAAAGAGATCTCTTATATGCGGGACGAGACCGATATTAACGGTCTGAAACTGACCATCGACTTAAAGCGCGGCGTCAACCCCGACGCTCTGATGCAAAAACTGTATAAGATGACTCCTTTGGAATCGTCTTTTTCCTGTAATTTCAACATTCTCGTAGGATATTCTCCCAAGGTCATGGGTGTTCGGGAGATCCTCAACGAATGGATTGCCTTCCGGGTGGAATGTATCCGTCGGGCAACCTTCTACGACATCGGAAAGAAAAAAGAATATCTCCACTTGCTTCAGGGGTTGCGTAAGATTCTTTTGGATATTGACGAAGCTATTCGCATTATCCGTCAGACCGAAGAGGCTGCCGACGTGGTTCCCAATTTGATGATCGGCTTCGGGATTGACAAGGTGCAGGCGGAATACGTGGCGGAAATCAAACTGCGGAATCTGAACCGGGAATATATTCTCAATAAAACTGCCGAAACCGACGCTTTGGCGGCTGAAATTGAAGATTTGGAAGACCTGCTCAATAAACCCAAGCGGATTCATAAACTGATGATTAAGCAGTTGCAGGAAATCTCCAAAAAATACGGAAAACCCCGCAAAACTCAGTTGTTGTATCCTGACGAGATCGAAGAGATTGTGGAAGAAGAAAAGGTGGACGATTACGCCGTCACCTTCTTCCTGTCCAAGGCGGGATATTTCAAAAAAATTACCCCTCTGTCTCTGCGTATGGGCGGTGAACAGAAGTATAAAGAAGGGGACGAACTGCTTTGTTCCATTGATTCCAACAACGCCGTCGAGTTGCTTATTTTGACAAATCAGCATCAGGTGTATAAGTGTAAGGCATCGGAATTTGCCGATTCCAAAGCCAGCGTTTTGGGTGAATTTTTGCCCCAGCGTTTGGGCTTTGACGCCAACGAAGTTCCCGTCGCCATGGTTGCCACGCGGGATTATTCCGGTCACTTGGTCTATTTCTTTGCCAACGGAAAAGGTGTTCGAGTTCCTTTGAATGCTTATGAAACCAAGCAGAATCGGAAAAAACTCATCAACGCCTATTCCGACGCCTCTCCTTTGGTTGCCGTCTACCACGTTCGGGAAGAAGGAGAGTTCTATCTGCGGACGTCCAATAACCGCCACGTGCTTATCAAATCGTCCTTGATTCCCGAAAAAGTCACCAAGAACGCCAACGGCGTTACCTTGCTCTCCGTTAAGAGTAAAAATACCGTCACTTCCGCCGAACCCTACGTCGACGGCACCTTCGTTAAACCCGACGGCTACCGCATTTCTTCCATTCCCGTCGCCGGCTTCTTACTCAAAGACGCAGACAAGAAGAAATAATTACTGAACTAAAACCTTCTCCCATCTCAATCGCTGAGATGGGAGAATTCTTTTGTGCATTATAAACAAAAGCGGAACCTTAAAATTGTGCGGAACTTTTGTATCGCTTTTTATTTTTCATATTGAAATTGTACAAAAACTGTGATATGATAAAAATAAAACGTGGGGAAGGGGGTATTATTATCAATCGGACATTTTATCATGAGATGGTTCGTATGCGCACCTACATGGAAAAGCATTATTGGGAAAATATCGGAATTGCGGACGTTGCAAAACATTCCGGCTATTCCCCCCGACGCTGTAATCTGTTGTTTAAAGAGTATTGGGGTGAAACCATCGGATCTTACCTGACCTACCTGCGCATGGAAGAGGCAAAACGTTCCCTGACGGGACGAATGTCCGTGAATCGGGTTGCGAAATCCCTTTCTTATACGCCTCGGGGATTTCGGAAAGCCTTTCGGGAATATTTCGGAGTTTCTCCTTCCGAATATTTGGAAACGGGGGAGAATCACCAAAAATACAAATTGCAATATCAATGGCGTACCACCGACGAAAATTGGAACGGGCAAAATCCAACCCCCGACGGCTTGTGGGAATTTGGGTATTATGATCCCGCCAAAGAGCAGTATCTGTTGATGGAATGGGAAGCCGAGGAATTCCGTTTTCGGGCCCCCTTTACCTGCTCCGATTGGCGTGTGGATCCCAATTGGCATTGTCGGAACCGTGGGCGAGGCAATGGAATGCACGCTGGCAGAGCCACCCACGCGGTGAGAACCTTTCTCTGTCCCTATTCCGGGACGACAGAAGTCTTTTTCTCCGTTGGAAGGCTTTTAGCGGTAAAACCTAACCACACGCCCTGCTCCATTCAGTTGTGGCACAATGATTGTCCCTTGGATGAACCCTTGGTTTTGACTGATCGGACACCACAGTTTGTCACCGCAACGTTGCAGGTGCAAAAGGGAGATCGGGTCCGTCTCCACCTTGACCCCATGGGGGATCATATTGCAGACGGCGTATGGTTATACCGTCAACAAGTCGCCTACACGGACGTGTCGGAACCTTATGAAAAAAATCGGATTCCCGAGGGAGTCCGTTCTGATAATGAATTTTAAGAAAGCGAGCGTGAATCATCATGAAAAACATGAGAAAAAGTCTTCTCATCATTGCTTTGGTGTTGACGGTATGCGTTGCCTTCTGTGTGGCTTCCTTTGTGTCCCATGCAGAAGAACTGACCGTAACCGTAACCCAAACCAATGGTACCGACGTCGTTCTCTTTGGTGGGGAAAATACCCTTTCTGACGACGATAACGGCGTTTTGACCTTTGACAAGGCGAACAAAACCTTGACCTTAAACGGCGTTGACGCGAAGAAAATCACCGTCAACGGCACCCTCAATTTGGTCGTCGAAGGGGAAAATACCCTGACCAATGACGGAGTCGCCGCTTTGGACGTGGTTTCCGGAGACGTTACCGTCCGCGGTACCGGTACTCTGACCCTGTCCGCAACCGGAAACACGGTCTACGTACAAAACGGTACTTACACCCAAACCGGTGCTACGGTCAAACCCACCGCAACCACCGGGGTTGACGGATACGCCCGTACTTTGAACGCCAAAAACGGCATTTCCATTTCCGGCGGTACCTTCACCGGTTATACTACGTTAAATTACGGTGTTTATTCCGACGACGGTGTCATTTCCATTTCCGGCGGTACCGTTTCTTCCACTTCGAAGGCAAATGCTATTCTGGGGGTCGGAATAGATATTTCCGGCGGTACCGTTACGGCAACCGCCGCCACTTCCGATACCGGACTTCGGGCAACGGGAAAAGCCGGTATTAAGATTTCTGACGGGAACGTAACCGTTTCTTCTGTCGGTTCGGCACTTCATTCCCAAGGAAGCGGTGACGTGGTCGTTTCCGGCGGTACGTTGAATATCAGCAACACCTCAAACTCCATTTGGGCAAGGGGCGGCGGTTCCATCTATTTGAAGGGCGGAAAGGTCACCGTCAACGGAACCGGCTATGCGGTTCGTGCCACTTCCGGGGACATCTTTGTTTCCGGCGGCGATATCGATTTAATTCAACCGAATGATGCCAATGCAATTTATTCCGGCGGTGCTGTTACCATTTCCGGCGGTACTTTAGATGCCTCTTGTACGACCGATGGCATTAGGGCAGTCGGTGGAGGCATCACTGTCACCGGCGGACACACCGTTATTGCCGGAACAGGTGGGGGAATGATTCGTCCCCAAGGCGGCTCTTTCGTCATGCGTGACGGTTATTTTGAAGTAAGCGGCACCACCAACGTTCTTATTACCACAAGCGGAAACGGTGTCAATCTTTCCGGTGGTACTTTAAAACTGACCGCTTCTACCGGCGGTTGCATTAACTCTGCGAAAAATATTACCATCTCGGAAGGCAATGACCCGAAACTTATTTTGAACGCGCCCAATTCCTACGCCATGCGGTTGAACGTTGGTTCTACGTCCTTCTCCATGACCGACGGCACCATCTCCGGCAGTGCGACGCATTTCTTGTTTGTCAAAGATGCCAAATGTTCCTTCACCATGGGCGCTGACGTTGCCTTGGATTACACTGTAACTGATAAATTCC
>JAZSJP010000073.1:0-4458 GCA_045534395.1 Eubacteriales bacterium
GCCATGGCTCCGACCCGACTTCCGCGGTCGCCTCTGCGATATGGAACGGGCGGCGCGTACCCTTGCCCACCCCACCGCCACCCAACGCATCTGCGACGAGGTAGAAGCCCTGTTAAAGTAGTTTTCACCTTTTTTTTCCCCCGGCATAGTATGGAATGAATTCCGAAAAAAGGGGTACATATTATGCCGAAGTTCCGGATCGAGGGAGGGAATTCCCTTTGCGGAGTTATTGATATTCAAGGTGCCAAAAACAGCATTTTGCCTATTATGGCGGCAACTCTGGTCGCCGACGGCGAATGTATCATTGAAAATTGTCCCGACATCAGCGATACCCATACGGCGTTGGAGATTCTCCAAACCCTCGGTGCTCAAGTCAAGCATCGGAATCATACCGTTTGGGTAGATTGTCGCAACGTTATTGATTACGAGATTCCCGACGCTTTAATGCGAAAAATGAGATCTTCCGTCATATTTTTGGGAGCCTTGCTGTCTCGCCACGGAAAAGCGGTCATTTCTTTTCCCGGCGGGTGCGAATTGGGTCCCCGTCCCATCGATCTTCATTTGGCGGCATTTGAAAAAATGGGTGTCACCATTCGGGAAGAATTCGGCAGCTTGTTTTGCAACGGCAACGCCCTTTCGGGGTGCGAGATTCCCTTAGCCTTCCCCAGCGTGGGCGCGACCGAAAACATTATGCTTGCCGCCGTTCGTGCCAAGGGCACGACGGTGATTACCAACGCCGCACGAGAGCCGGAAATCGAAGATCTGCAAAATTTCCTCAACGAAATGGGTGCTTCGGTACACGGTGCCGGTTCCAGCACCGTAGTGATCCGCGGTGTGGAAAGTCTTTCGGGGTGCCGCCATCGGGTCATCCCCGACCGTATCGTCACCGCCACCTATCTCTGCGCCGTTGCCGCAACCAAGGGAAACGCCTTGTTGCGCAATACCTGTCCCCGTCATAACGCGGCCTTACTTTCTTCTTTGCGTCAAGCAGGTTGTGAGATTGAAGAACAGGGAGATCTGCTTCGGATTTCTTGCGATTCTCTCCGTGCCGCACGGCGGATCCGAACCATGCCTTATCCCGGTTTTCCCACCGACGCTCAGGCGCCTTTTATGGGGTTAATGTGCGTGGCAAAGGGAAGCACCGTATTCGTAGAAACCATTTTTGAAAACCGTTATAAACACATTGCAGAACTTCAACGCATGGGTGCCAATATTACGCCAGAAGGACGCGTCGCCGTAGTGGAAGGCGTCAAACAACTCAAGGGCGCACCTGTGCAAGCCACCGATCTTCGCGGGGGAGCCGCTTTGATGATTGCCGCCCTCGCCGCCGAAGGAATTACCGAAATTTCCGATATTTATCATATAGACCGTGGATACGAGTGCCCCGAAATAGTATTATCTCAGTTAGGCGCAAGTATGGAGCGGATCTAACCCCGTTTTTCGGGGAGAAAGGACAAGCCATGAAGAGCGAAATGGAAAAACTTCGGGAAAAACAACAGCGCCGCCGCCGGAAACGGGCACTGCGTATTTTGGCGATCTCTCCCTTGATCGCCTTGGTCTTCGTTGCGGCATTGTCCTTGTGTACCCGCATCAATACGGTGATTTTGCGCAATCCTACCGCGTACTCTTCTTTGGATATTTTAAACCATTTTTCTTTTTCCGTAGGAGACAGCCTTTTTACAGTAAATCGCGACGCCTTGGCAGAACAGATCACCGTATCCTGTCCTTACGTGAAATCCGCAGACGTCCGTTACCGTCTTCCCAACAATTTGGATATTACCTTAACTCCCGCAGAAGTAGCCATGGCAATCCGCACCGAAAAAGAAGTGTTACTCCTGGATTCGGATTTTAAGGTATTGGAAGTCGTCGACCGTATTCCCGAAGGCGTTCTCTTCGTCGACGGTATGGACGCCGTTTCTTACACCGTGGGGTATCCCTTAGATGAGATTGAAAATATCCAGGTCTCCATCGTCCGTTCTCTTCTTTCGGAGTTGTCCGAGCGGGGTTTGGACAAGAATACTTCCAAAATCGATCTTTCTAAAAAATATAATATTTCTTTGAGGATTTACGACGTCATTACCGTCTATTTGGGTAACTCCGAACAGTTTGACGCAAAGATGAATATGCTGGTCAAAATTCTCAATGAAAACGACGTCACCGTTCCCGCGGAAATCCGGGTGCGCAATCCGGAAATCGGCAGATACACCCGCTTGGACGTGCCTTCCGATCCGTCCCCATCTACCGATTTGGAGAAGGAAAAATCTGCCCAAAACGACAAAAACGATGATAATTCGTAAAATGTTCGTAATTATATCAAAAAAAAGACACGATAAGAACTTTTCTTTTGGTTAAAACTATGATATAATATATATAAATAACGCGCAAACATTACGAAACAGAAAACGAACCACGAAAGGAAGTTAAGAGATATGGCATTCAGAAGCATTGAAGAACCCGAAGCATTGGTATCGATCAAAGTCATCGGTGTCGGTGGGGGCGGCGGAAACGCAGTCAACCGCATGATCCAAGATGACGTTAAGAGCGTTGATTTCGTTGTAGCAAATACCGACGCCCAGGATCTGGAAGATTCTTTGGCAACAAATAAAATCCTTCTCGGTCAAAAAGTGACCAATGGCAGAGGTGCCGGCGCAAATCCCGAAGTGGGTCGCCGTGCCGCGGACGACAGCCGTGAGCAAATCTCCGAATCTTTGAAGGGCGGAGAAATGGTATTTATCACTGCCGGTATGGGCGGTGGTACCGGAACGGGTGCTGCTCCTCTGGTTGCCGAAATTGCAAAGGAAATGGGTCTTCTGACCGTTGCCGTTGTTACCAAACCCTTCGGATTTGAAGGTAATTTGAAAATGAAGCGCGCCGAAAAGGGCATTGAAGATCTCCGCAGTCACGTGGACTCTCTCATTGTTATTCCCAACGAACGCCTGAAGTACGTTGCCGATGATCGCATCTCTTTGGTTAACGCTTTCGCTATGGCAGACAGCGTTCTCAAGCAGGGCGTTCAGTCCATTTCCGACCTCATTCAGGGGCGCGGAATTCTGAACTTGGACTTTGCTGACGTTTGCGCCATCATGAAGGACGCGGGCTACGCTCACATGTGCGTTGCCAACGCCAAGGGTAAGGACAAAGCGGAAGAAGCCGCTCGCAAAGCAATCGTTTCTCCCTTGTTGGAAACTTCTGTTTCCGGTGCCAAGGGTATCATTATTAACTTCACCGCAGATCCCGAAGTTGCCTTGGACGATATCTATCGTGCCGCCGATATTTTCCGCGAAGAAGCCGATCTCGATGCCAATATCATCTGGGGTGTGGAATTGGACGACCATCTGGAAGACGAGTTGCGTATCACCATCATCGCCACCGGCTTTGATGAACCTCAAAACGCTTCTCTTCCCAAGGCTACCAAAAACCTGTCTAACGCCGGCTATTCTTTTAAGGCATACGATGCCGTAACCAAGCCCGCCGCGGAACCCGTAGTGGAAAAGGCTCCCGCCGTAGATACCGCAGCCTTGTTTGAAGAATTCTCCGTCAACGACGCTCCCGCAGCACCCGTCGCTGCCGACGATGCCGCCGAAGGCGATTCCGACGAAGACTTCATGAAACTCCTCAACGAAATTACCAAAGGTAAATAAAAACCAAAAGCGGTGTGATCTTCGGGTCACACCGCTTTTTTGTAAAAGAAACGGTGCAACTCGTATAGAGTTGCACCGTTTTCTCATTCATTGTCGTATTTAATTTTTTTTCGCAGAGGAATTTCCAACCAACGCTTAAAATGGACGAACCAACCGCCGTAGGTTCCCACGGGATCTACCAAAATCCCCCGAATCCCGCAACGCTTTGCTCCGGTCATGTCGGTGAAAAGTTGGTCTCCTAAAAGAACCACTTCGTCTTTTGGCAATTCAAGCAGGTCAAGGGCTTTAAAAATCGCCTTTTTCGACGGTTTCAACGCTTCGTAAAAACAGGGGAGCGCCAAAGGCGTCGCGTAGCCTTCCGTGCGTTTTTTGTGGTTGTTGGAAACGATGCAAATTTTGATTCCCGCCTCAGTCAGCCCCTTGACCCATTCCGTCACTTCCTCGTCGGGGAAAAAGACGTTTCGGGGTGCTAAGGTGTCGTCCAAATCGGTAATAATGCCTCGAACTCCCATCTCTCGCAACAGAGCGGGGGTCACTTGGGTGAATCGGCGCAGACGTATGGTGGGCGTGTAAAAGCTCATGCTTCCTCCTATGAAAAACGTGCATGAGAGAATCATGCACGTTCAAATCGTTATTTATACTTGCGCTTTCTTGCGGCTTCGGACTTCTTCTTGCGCTTAACGGAAGGCTTTTCGTAGTGTTCGCGTTTTCTCAGCTCAGCCAAGGTTCCGGCTTTCGCACATTGTCTCTTAAAACGACGGAGCGCATTATCCAACGATTCGTTTTCCTTGATTTTGATTTCAGACATTTAAATTCC
>JAZSJP010000189.1:0-4365 GCA_045534395.1 Eubacteriales bacterium
CCGTAACGTCAAGCTTTCCGCCGGTGCCGGTTTTATCGTGGTTCTCACGGGTGATATCATTACCATGTCCGGTCTTCCCAAAGTCCCCGCCGCAGAACGCATCGACGTGGACGAAAACGGGCTGATTACGGGGTTGTTTTAATCTATGAAACTGATTATTGCGTCTAACAACGCTCATAAGATTCGGGAGATCAAACAAATCCTCGGCGACCGCTTTGAAGAGATTCTCTCTCTCAAAGAGGCACAAATCGACCACGAAACCGTGGAAGACGGCGTTACCTTCCTGGAAAACGCCCGAAAAAAGGCCACGGAAATTGCGGAGATCTCCGGTTGTTGCGCCTTGGCAGACGACAGCGGAATCTGTGCCCACGCCCTGAATAACGAGCCGGGCGTCTATTCCGCCCGGTATTCCGGACAACACGGCGACGACGAGGCAAACAACCAACTCCTCATCAAAAATCTTCGGGACAAAACCGACAAAACCGCCCACTATTCCTGCGCCATCGTTTTGGCTTACCCCGACGGGTCTACCGTCTCGGCGGAAGGGGAGATGCACGGTCAAGTCATCGACACGCCCAAGGGCGAAAACGGTTTTGGATACGACCCCATTTTCTTCCTTCCCGAATACGGCATGACTTCCGCGGAAATCTCCCCCGAAGAGAAAAACCGCATCAGCCACCGGGCAAAAGCCTTAAACGCCTTAGTCGAAAAACTCGACAAGAGCGAAAAGGATAACTGAAATAAGACAATAAATTAGAATATGAAAATGAGGTCGAGAATTAACTCGACCTCATTTCAGCATTATTCGAACTTATTTATTCGATTTCTATGCGCATATTTCCGCTAATAAATTCAATTCGTATATCCTTTTCAAAGGACGCTTCGTAATGCTTGAATCTTTTCAGGATAGTTACTATTTGATCCGCAGCATCTTCAAACTTACGCTCAATTACTTCAAGACCTATAATTTCAATATGAATGGGTTCCCCGTACATGTCGGTCAAGCAATCCCAAAAGGCAGACCAGTTGCACCCGTAATAATCGGGAAAATTCAAAGATTCTTTAATGACCTTATGCATCTCTAAATAGTGATTAACATTACGAAAATCAATTATGTATTTCTTCTGCGCCATTACAAAACTCCTTATTGCGATATTTCATAAAACGTTTGATAATGGTCATATGTAACAAAGAGCAAGCCGTCATTTGAGTATAGTATTCTTTCTTTGTTTCGTTTTCCACCATTATAGTTTATATCAGCCTCATACCAGACTCTACCCGGTACGTTGGGGAGTTTCAAGTCATTGTTATAATAGATATCCCCACCTAACATTTTACCTGGCAATGCATCATCTAAATGTTTGTGTGCTTTTTTCCATCCTGCAGCATAGGCAGTCTTTTTGTTAACGTAATAACTGGGTAATTTTTTTGAATAAAACAACTGAGCATCGGCACCATTAACCCCTTTGTTTGTAGCTGTGCCTATCTTTTTCGTTCTCATAGGAACGTAAACACACTTGCAGTTAGGATGTGCTTCCACTGCGAGTTTATTTTTCAAGACAGAAATATTAACAATTTTTCCGTGTTGCTCAAAACAAAATTGGCACGTAGTAAGAGTTAATTGAGACATCCGGTTTGCCCATTTAAGACTATTTCCGCTGAGATTTCTATCCTGAAGAATGTTGTCTAACCAGTTTCTTATGAAGTTTTCCGCCATTTTCTCTCCTTTTATTATACTATATTTTTAATTCTTTGTCAATCAAAAATATTAAACTCTCAAAGGCATCACTACTTTCACAAATAAAAATGAACATCAAAACGTAACGGATAAGGCGCTGTAATATACCACAAGACTTCCCTCCTGTTATGATTTGATTATAATTATATTATACAAAATCATATGTCCAATAAAACTCCCTTTACTGAGTGTTTTGAAATAGTCATATTATTCATGAGTTTTCTTGACTGCCCCTTCTGTAATCTTTTTCTCCATTGTGCAGAATGTGATTATATTCTATCACATTTAATTATGTTTGTTAATCTTTGTTTTTTTTGTGACAATCATTTGAACAGTTGCTCAAGTGTATTGACATTTTTGAGATTGTGGCGTATAATACATTTGAACGATGATTCAAGTGTTTTGTTTGAAAGGAGTTTGTTATGGCAGACCACAATCATGCCTGTACCGAAAACGAAATTTGCGAATATATGCACGTCCACCCCGACGTCATCGAAAAAGTGCGGGGGGAGATGCCCCCGGAAGAAACCCTGTACGACTTGGCGGAATTGTACAAAGTCTTCGGGGATTCCACCCGGATCAAAATTTTGTACGTCCTTTTTGAGGCGGAAGTCTGCGTTTGCGACATTGCCCAATGCCTCAATATGACCGTTTCCGCCATTTCCCATCAGTTGCGGGTGCTGAAACAGGCACGGCTGGTCAAGGCTCGCAAAGAAGGGAAGACGGTCTTTTACTCTCTTGCCGACGACCACGTCCGTACCATCATCGGTCAGGGAATGGAACATATTGAAGAATAAAGAAAGAAAATCGGAGAAAACATCATGAAAAAATCTTATCGCATTCAAAACCTTTGTTGCGCCAACTGTGCCCGCAAAATCGAGGATAAAATCAAGAAGATCGACGGTGTCATCGACGCAAAAGTGTTGTTTATGGTACAAAAATTGAGTCTGGAAGTGGAAGAAGGCGCCTTGGAATCGGTGCTTGCCGAGGCGAAGCGCATTGCAAAAAGCATTGAACCGGACTGTGAGATTCTGTCATGACGAAACAACAGAAAAAACTGCTTCTGCGGATTTTGATTTCCGCAGTTCTCTTTGTCGTTGCCGTCTTTTTGCCCTTGTCGGGAATTTTTCGCGCCCTTGCCTTTGTGTTTCCTTACGTGATCGTAGGATTCCCCGTCTTGAAGAAAGCCTTTTTTTCTTTGTTGCGAGGGCGGGTGAACGACGAGAACTTTTTAATGGCGGTAGCGTCGGTGGGTGCCTTCGTTCTGGGGGAATATCCCGAAGGGGTTGCGGTGGTCTTATTTTACGCCGTGGGGGAATTGTTTGAATCCTACGCCGTGGGGAAAAGCCGGAATTCCGTCGCAGAATTAATGTCCCTTTGCCCCGACGTTGCCACAGTGTTTCGAGATGGCGAATGGGTCTCCCGTTCTCCGGAAGAGATTCGCGTAGGCGACCTTCTTCGCATTTTGCCCGGGGAAAAAGTCCCCGTGGACGGTAGAATCACCCAAGGAACGTCGTCTTTGGATCTGCGTTCCCTGACGGGGGAATCTGTGCCCGCTGACGTAACGCCGGGAGATTCGATATTAAGCGGAAGTATCAATCTTTCCTCGGTGCTGACGGTACAGGCGGAGAAGGAATTTGAAGAAAGTACCGCCGCCAAAATCCTCTCCATGGTGGAAGACGCCGCCGCTCATCGCTCCAAGTCCGAATCCTTCGTGGCGTCCTTTTCTCGGTGGTACACCCCTCTGGTGCTTCTTTCGGCGCTGACCGTCGCCCTCGTGCCCCCGTTGTTCTTGGGAAATTGGGGGGATTGGATCTACCGCGCCTTGGAATTTTTGGTGGTCTCTTGCCCCTGCGCCTTGGTGATCTCCGTGCCCTTGACCTATTTCGGCGGCATCGGCGGTGCTTCCCGCAAGGGAATTTTAGTCAAAGGCTCCGACCGTTTGGAAGCCTTGGCAAAGGTGGATACCATGGTGTTCGACAAAACGGGCACGCTGACCTACGGCGTGTTTGAGGTGACGCACGTTGACGGTGCAGAGCCGAAAAAATTGTTGGAGATCGCCGCCCATTGCGAGGCATTTTCCACCCACCCCATCGCCCGCTCCTTGCGGGAAGGATACGGAAAACCCCTTGCCGAGGAGCGCCTTTCGGAATTTCAGGAAACGCCCGGCTTTGGAATTTCCGCCCGATTGGACGGACGGCGCTATTTCGTAGGCAACGAAGCATGGATTCAAAAACAAGGGCATACGCCCCCAAAAACCGCACCTGTCGGGACGCACGTTTTCGTTTCCGATGAATCTCAACCCCTTGGCGTTATCACCATTTCCGACCGAATCAAGGAAAACGCCGCGTCCTCGGTGAGTTCCTTGCGCCGTCGGGGAATTCGGTCCCTGTTCATGTTGACGGGGGATGGAAACGCCGCCGCGGAAACGGTCTGCCGACAGGTTGGTTTGGACGGATTTTGGGCAAATCTTTTGCCCGGTGAAAAAGTTTCCACGCTGAAAAATGTTGCAAGCACTTCCAAGGGCGGAGTTGCCTTCGTGGGGGACGGCATCAACGATGCACCGGTGCTCATTTCCGCAGACGTGGGCATCGCCATGGGGGGAATCGGTTCCGACGCCGCTATTG
>JAZSJP010000139.1:0-5364 GCA_045534395.1 Eubacteriales bacterium
CAATTGCAGCTATGTTTGTGGTTCCCTGTGTTCTCGGGTTGCTCTTTGTGACGCTTTATTCCTTTCTTTCTTCTATGGGTTCCTTGTTGGAAATACCGTTGCTTGCGGATTTTTATTCGGATATTAAGGATACCTTTGCTATGATGACTTCCTTTGCCGTCTGTTCGTTGATTGTTTTATCGTCGGCAATTTTGCTCTTGACAGGAGTATGATATGCTTGTTTCATTGTTGCTTTCCTGTCTGTTTTTCGGATTGATATCCATGATCCTTCCTTCGGATCACCGGAACGAATGGCTCTATCTTTTGCTGATTTCGGTTTTAATTCTTTCCCTCTGCAATCACGTCACCGCAGAGGGCGTTTTCCCCAATCTTCCGGAGGAAACTTTTTCGGAAACGGAGCCTTCGAACCTCTCTCCGGAATCTGCAGTGTTGCATTCCACCGTTTCGTCTCAGGTGTATTCCTTGACCGGAAGTATGCCTTTATCGGTTGAGAGCGATCTGCAACGCAACGGGGAGAAGTATCAATTATCGTGGATCCGAGTCAAAATTCGAGACGGAAATGAAAAGGAGGTGCAGAATGCTCTTCAAGAGGCTTTTTCCTTCGAAGGATTCTTCGTCAGCAAAGTCGATGAAAACAGATCCGGTGAAGATATCAACCTTTTTTCGGAAAAACAAGTGGCTGATTCTGATTAGCGTTTTATCTCTGATTCTACTGCTTTTCTTTTTTGAAAAAAACGAAAATACAAAAAGTGAATCGCAAAATTCCACAAATCTTTATTCTTACTCCGAATTGCTCCATCGTGATTTGGAAGAAATTCTCTCGAACATGTCCGGAGTCGGAAAATGCGAGGTGGTTATTACTTTTTTCGATGGGGGAGAGACTGTCTATGCTTGCGATGAATCGGTGTCGACAACGCCGGACAAAACCGATTCGGAGAAAAAATACGTTCTGGTTTCTTCTCGGTCGGAGGGATTGGTTTTGAAGGTCCATTCTCCGTCGGTGTTGGGTGTTGCCGTTATTTGTCAGGGAGGTGAGAGCACTCGTGTGAAAAACGATATCACCGAAGTATTGTCCCGAACTCTCGGGATATCAGCAGACCGAATTTCTGTAAAAAAAATGAAACCTTAGGAGTGTGTATATGAAAAAGAAAACCGTTGTAGCCATTGTAGGAATGACCGTATTCGTTTTGATTGCAATTGCCGTAAATTGGAAATTTTCTCTTTTAGGGAATCTTTTTTCGCCTTCCGGAGATAACGCACAAGATCCCTCGGTGGAAGCAGGCGCCGTTACGCAAGATACGTATTTCGACAACGCCCGTTATTCTCGCAGTCAATCCAGAGAAGAAGCCTTGGGCTTGTTAAACGAAATTATCAACGACGACGCCGTGGACGAAGATACCAAAAAGAACGCCTACGATCAAGTCGTTGCTTATGCGAAGATCACCGAAGGCGAGGCTGCGTTGGAAAACGTACTGAAAGCAAAGGGTTTTGCTGAGTGTATCGTATTCCTTACGTCCGACACCGCCACGGTAGTCGTCGCAGCAGAGTCGTTGACTGAGCCGCAGTCTGCACAGATCTTTGATGCGGTTCTATCCCAAACGGGATTCGAAAGCGGATCGGTAAAAATCGTCACTTATCCCTAAAAATGATGAAATTTTATACAAAATTCAGAAAAAATTTCATTTTACCTCTATACAAACGGGTAAAAATATGATATAATATAAAATAAATACATTTTGTGTTTAAATTTACCCTGGAGGTTTTACCATGGAAGAGATCAAAAACGGTTCCATTCGCATTTCCGACGAAGTAATCGCCGACATCGCTATTAAGGCTGCTCAGGACGTAGAAGGCGTCGCCAACGTCCATCAGCGTCTTTTGGAAAATGCAAAAAATCTCATGTCGTCTCAAGTGACCTTCGTGAAGGGAGTTACCATTGCTCCTTCGGAAAACGGCTTGGAACTCACGGTTCAGATTTCCGTTTTATTCGGAGTAAAGGTTCAGGACGTTTGCGTAAACGTTCAGAGCGAAGTTGCTCAAGCCGTAGCCGACATGACCGGTATTTCCGTTCGTGCCGTTAACGTGACGGTGGTTGGGGTTGCTCTGCCGAAAACCGCTCCCAAGAAATCCTCGAAATAACGAAAGGCGTCGCTATGAAACGTTCCGAAGCACGGAATAACGCGTTTATTCTTTTGTTTGAATGTTCTTTTCAATCCCAACCGGATCGAGAAGAAGTCCTTCGCCTTGCGGAAGAGAATTACGAGATTTTCGTGGACGATTTCGCCCTTTCCCTTTTTCACGGAGTTCTTGACCGACGCGAGGAAATTGACGGTCTGATTTCCCGTTACTGTCAAAAACGAACGGTAGATCGACTGTCCAAAATGCTGTTGACCGCTTTGCGCATCGCTTTTTATGAGCTGATCTGCACCGATACGCCTCAGGCAATCGTCATCAACGAAGCCGTCAATCTCATCAAGACCTACGATTCTCCCGAGTCTTCCGCTTACGGAAACGGGGTGTTGGCGTCCTATGTCCGTGAAAAATAAATATCTTGGCATCGACACAAGTAACTATACGACCTCCGTTGCCCTTCACACGTCCGAGGGAACCGAGAGCCGCAAGCGGCTTCTTCCCGTAAAGGAAGGGGAACGGGGGCTTCGTCAAAGTGATGCGGTTTTTCTTCACGTAAAACAGTTTCCCGAATTGTTTGAAAGTCTTCCGCCTCCCGCACCGCTGACGGCTGTCGGCGTTTCTTCTAAGCCGCGGAATACGGAAGATTCCTACATGCCCTGTTTTTTGACGGGTGTGGCCCTTGCCCGCACCTTGGCACATGCCCACGGTTGCCCCCTCTATGAGTTTTCTCATCAGCAGGGGCACGTTGCCGCCGGGTTGTGGTCTGCGGGTCGGGAAGATATGTTGGACAAACCCTTTCTTGCCTTTCACGTTTCCGGAGGCACTACCGAACTTTTGTTGGTCAACGGAATGGAGGATATTCGTTGTATTTCCCATTCTTTGGATCTTCACGCCGGACAGTTGATCGACCGCATCGGTGTTCTTTTGGGATATTCCTTCCCCTGCGGTGCCGCCATGGACGCAGACGCCCTTTCCGCAGAGGCTCCCACAAAGCATCAGATTCGTTTGCAGAAGGGTTGCAGCGCTCTTTCCGGTTATGAAAATAAGGCACAAAAATTGATTTCAGACGGTGCTTCCAAAGAAGAAGTTGCCTATTTTGCCATCGATTCGGTCTGTGCAGAGTTGGAAGCAATGGTCGATTATGCGTTGATGCAATATCAGGATCTGCCTCTTTTGATGATTGGCGGAGTCTGTTCCAACACCATTCTTCGTCGCCGTTTTTCCCAACGGTACGGTGCGGTTTTTGCCGCCGACGGCTTTTCCTGTGACAATGCCGCGGGAATCGCCTATCTTACCAAACTTCGCTTTGAAGGAGTGATTTCATGAACCCGCCTCTGGCTCTTTCCGTGGCGCAGCTGAATCTTTACGTGAAATCACTGTTGGAAAGCGACCGCAATTTAAAATCCGTTTGGCTTCGCGGTGAACTTTCCAATTTTGTCCGCAATTCCAAAAGCGGACATTGTTATTTTTCCGTCAAGGATCGAGACGCCGCCGTAAAAGCGGTCATGTTTAAATGGCAAGCGTCTCAACTGACCTTTATTCCCAAAGACGGCATGCAGGTATTGCTCCGAGGAAAGGTCTCTCTTTATGAGCGTGACGGACAATATCAATTTTATGCGGAAGAGATGCTTCCCGACGGATTGGGAAGCCTTTATCTTGAATTTTTACAGATTAAGGAAAAATTAGAGGGAGAAGGTCTGTTCGATCGCAAAAAGCCCCTTCCGAAGTATCCTCGCCGCGTGGGAATTTGTACGTCTGTTACCGGCGCCGCAGTTCGGGATATTTTAAGCGTCTTTTCCCGCCTTGCTCCGTCTGTTCACCTTTGCGTTTATCCCTGTTTGATGCAAGGAACGCAAACGCCTCGTTCGGTCATGGAAGGATTGGAATATTTTCGTGCCCGTCCCGAAACCGATTTGGTGATTATCGCCCGCGGCGGTGGTTCTTACGAGGACTTAGCCGTTTTTAACGATGAAACCCTTGCCCGAACCGTGGCGGATTATCCTCTTCCCGTCATCAGTGCCATCGGACACGAAACCGATTTTACCATTCTCGATTTCGTTTCCGATCTGCGTGCTGCAACCCCTTCCGTTGCGGCGGAAGTTGCCGTGGGACAGGCTCCCGCTTTGTCGGAACGCTTGGTTCGTGCAAAACATTCCCTTACAACCCTTGCGTTAGGCAAACTTCGGTCGGAAGAATTGATACTTCATGCCCTTTGTTCCCGTATCGACCCTTCGGCGGCGTTGCAAAATCACGCCCAACGACTGGATTATTTGGATTTTCGTTTAAAATCTGCCGGGCAGGGAAGGGTTCAGCGTACTGTTTCTGATTTTTCCGAATTAACCGCCCGTCTGTCGGCGTTAAATCCTCTATCCGTGTTATCCCGCGGATATGCACTTGCGGAATCGGAAGGAAAATCCCTTCGTTCTGCCCAAGCCGTTTCTCCCGGAGATCGGCTTACCCTACATTTTCATGATGGAGTGATTGGCTGTGTCACAGAGTACAAAGAAACCCGCAAACTATGAAGAAATGATTGCCCGCCTGGAAGAAATCGTCGTTGCCTTGGAATCCGGAGAATTGTCTTTGGACGATACCATGCGTGTTTATAAAGAGGCACTGACGTTGTCCGAAAAATGCTCTAAAATTTTGGAACAGTTCCGCGGAGAGATCACTCTTGTTCGCAACGGAGAGGAGGTTCCCTTGACCGATGACGACCTTCGATGAACAATATGCTTATTTTCGCAATTCCGTAGAGGATTCCTTTTCCGTGTTTCTTCCTGAAAAAAAGGACGATATTCTCGTAGAATCCATGCGGTACAGTCTCCTTGCCGGCGGAAAGCGAATCCGCCCTGTTTTAACCCTCGCTTGGTGTCAAATGTGTGGGGGAGATCTGAAATCTTCTCTTCCCGCCGCCGCCGCGGTGGAAATGATTCATACGTATTCCTTGATTCACGACGATCTACCCTGTATGGATAACGATACTCTGCGCCGCGGCAGACCCACCAACCACGTGGTGTATGGGGAATACGTTGCCCTTCTTGCGGGAAGCGGATTGTATGACAAGGCCTTAGAGACGGTTTTGCATTGCGGAAAAGAACACGGTCTTTCCGATTCTCAAATCCTTCAATCCCTTAAGATACTTTGCTCAGCTTCCGGTTTGGACGGTATTCTTACCGGCCAGGTTTTGGATATGAAAAATTCCGAAAACACCATCGACCGTGCCTATTTGGAGCG
>JAZSJP010000194.1:0-6213 GCA_045534395.1 Eubacteriales bacterium
CAAAAAAATTGTATATTGCAAACAGATATCATAAAGTTAAGGTCTATCAACAAAAAATTAAAGACAATCCTGATAATGGATTCTCAATGGTGTATATTGATGCTACATGCGACATAGTAAATATGCCGGATGAAATAGAGGTGCTACTTATACATGAAGACGATGACGAAATCTCGGCGAAGAATTGTCCTGTAGGAACAATATATATCAAGGGTCCCAACAAAGATAATAGTTATATCGGTAAATATGTTGTGCAAGACAATTGTGGAGATGATACATTAATTAAGTATCGTAAATACCAGAAGATCATTCCGGAACCCAATAAGCTACCCTTAGCCTTCCAAGCAATGACAGCAGATGAAAGTAAGAATGTCTTTTATCATGCCAATCAGTTTATGGATATAACTACTATCAGTGATGACCCGGATTTTAGAAAAAGAGTACAGCTGCCTTTCTAAATATCAAAAAAATGTGAGGGTTCGAATTCATACGCAAAAACGGCAAAAATATCTTTTTTGTAGCCCATAGACAAAAATCGACAAGTTTCGACAGAAACTTGTCGATTTTACTTTTTCACTCTTAACTCTTCACTTTTCACTCTTCTCTCGAAACTTGTCGTTTTTCAATGATATCCGTTCTGCCGAGAACGGGTGATATATCTTCGATATGATATCCACCTGCGGTGGATGATATATGCCTTCGGTATATGAAGGAACGGATATTATATCATGCTTGCGAGTCAAGTATATCATACGGCAAAAGCCGTATATCATATCTCCAGAGGCGATATATCACTTTTCTGTGAGAGTTCAATGTATACTCTAACAAGAACCCCCACCGAAATTTTCGGCGGGGATTGTCTGTTTATTCATTTATATCAGAAGGAGTATCTTGCGTTTGCGAGTCGCTCGTTTCGTCGGAGTCCTGGGTAGAAGAATCAGTATTCTCCTCGTCCGGTTGGGGCAAAAATTCCGGGCCTCGGGAGTCTTCTACGGCAGTGCCGCTTGCGTCGTAGATCGTATAATCGTATCCGCCGTCGGCGCGGTAATAATATACCATTTTTTCAGCAAGAACATTGTCTGCTCCGAACGTCTCTTGAACAATGACCCGCTCCAACCGATCGTATTCAAACACGTAATAGAGGAGAATCGATCCGTCTTCCTCGAAGTTCGTTTGCTTGATGACAAGACCGTTTTCATCGTATTCCTTTTGAGTTAGGGGAGTATTTTGAATATCCGAATCCAAGGTGGATACCAACTGACCGTTTTTATCATAGGAATAGGCAGTTTTTGTGAAGAATTCCGTCAGCAGATCCATAGAGCGCTTTTGAACGATTTGATCGTTGTTGTTGTAAGAGTATTCGTTAAAAAGAACGTCTTTTCCGTTTTTGTAAAGAGTTTCCGAAAGAACCCGTTGCTTTTGATCAAAGGTTTTTTCATGTACGGGTTTTCCCGATTTATCAAAGAGGGTTTCTTCCTTCTTCCAATCGTCTTGATACGCGTACAGATAGTGTTCGTATTTGTTCGCCGTCGTATCTTCGTTGATGCGCACCGTAACGAAGCCTTTTTCGTCGTATTGTTCGCTTAGATGCGTAAGTTTATCTCCTTTGTCGGAAAATTCCGTCACAGATTTCTGCGTCAGTCGTTGTTTTTCGTCATAGGTGGCTTTTTGCTCCAAGGTCAAAACGCCGGCATCGGTGAATTGATACAGTTCCGTCAAAAATCCGGCATTGTTGTATACGGTTTTTTCAATGAGTACGTCTGCCGAATTGTAGATTTTGCTTTCGAGAACCATTCCCGCATCGTTTCTTTGGAATAGGGTGTATTTGTCAATTACGTTGCTATTCTCAGTATTGTAAATAATAGATTTGGAAATATATCCCATTCCGTCATATTGATATCCGTAGCAGTAGGAAATGGATCCGTCCGATTGCAGAGTGGTTTCTTTTGTAACCCGATTTTCCTCGTCAAAGACCTTTAACAACTGGCTCTTCATGGTTCCGTCCGAGTTGTAAGAAACTTGTTTGATGGGATTGTTGTTTAAATCGTAGTTGTACGTGGTATATTCCAGAATCGCACCGGTACCGTCGTACCGAATGGTTTTCGTCATCAGATTTTTATCGTTGTATTGATTGACGATCCTTCCCTGAATCGTGTTTTTTGCATCGTATTCCGTTTGGGTCAAAAGTTGTTTCGCTTGATTGTATTCGTAAACGGTACGGCTTGTTACTTCGGAAGCGTCATCATAGCGAATCGTTTCCGTAACCATTGCTCCGCTGTAGGTGTTCTTATGCGTCAACTTTTTCTCTGTATAATATTCCGCAAAGGCAACGTTGCCTTCTTCCGAGAGGGTCAAAATTACCGTTTCAACGCGATTTTCTTCTGCGGGGTAGGTAATTTCCGTTAAAACCTTTCCCTCTTCCGAAAGGGTGTATTTTGCCGTTTTCAGAATCTGACCGTCTTTATAGTAAGCAGAGGAGATCCGAATTCCGTCAACGTATTCGTGGGTATAGTAATAATCTACGTTTCCCTCGGGACTAAAGGCGGTCTCTTTGATACAGTTGCCTTTTTTAAATTCCGCAAGGGCAGAGGTTTCTCCCAAGGAACCGTATAGGGTAATTTCTTTTAAATTTCCAAAAAAGGAATAGGTTTTTACACCGTTTTCGATGCCGATGCCCATGCCCCAATAAGGATAGGAAACGTTTTTCATATTGGCGTTTCGAATTCCGAAAAAGGCAGTTAAAACGACCGCCGCAACAGCCACGACGGACGCGCAGGAAATCAGCACGGTATTGCGGATCTTTGCGCGTTTCTTTCGGGTGGCTTCGTCAATTACCGGTTTTGCGGGTTTTTTGCTTCTGCGTCCGCCGGGAACGGAAGGCTTCGGTTCTGCATTTTCGGAGGAGATCGGTTGAAATTTTATGGTTCCGCCTGCAATTTCTTCTTCCGCTTCTTTTCCCATAGTATCTTCGGGAATATCTACGTCATCAAAATCAGGCATGCTTAACTGACCTAGATCAATCTTGTCCAGGTCTGCGTTTTTTTCTTCCTTCAGTTTTTGCAGTTCATCAAGAAATTTCGGATCCATGCGGCACGTCCTTTCCTATACGTATCAATATAATTATATCATACTTTTTACCGAAATGCAACTATTTTAAAGAAATTGAAAGAATTTCTTGACAAATGTGCTGATAACGAAAAAATGCGCCGACCTTTTGTCGGCGCATTCGTCAATATTAGTCCGTGCCTAAAAATTTCTTTACCTTATCGGCAAAGGACGATTTCTTTTCATAGGTGCGTTTGTTTTCAATGGCGTCGAATTCCTTCAACAATTCTTTTTGTTTAGAATTCAGGTTTTTCGGAGTTTCCACTACGATGCGCACGTAAAGATTTCCTTTGCCCTTGGAATTCAAATAGGGAACCCCCTTACCCCGGAGATTCAACACCGTACCGCTTTGGGTTCCGGCGTCGATTTTTTGTGATACTTTGGTTCCGTCCAACAGAGGAACTTCGATTTCACACCCCAAAGCCGCTTGGGGGAAGGTAATGGGATAATCGCAGAACAGATCGTAATTCTTCCGTTCGAAGATGCTGTGAGCACGTACCGAAACGGAAATGTTCAGATCTCCCGCAGGGCCGCCTTTGATGCCGGCACAACCTTGACCGTTCAGGGTGATGACCTGACCGTTGGCAATGCCCGCCGGAATGTTTACGGTGATGGTTCTCTGCTTGCGTTCCTGACCGGTTCCGTTGCAGTTTTTACAGGGGGTTTTGATGATTTTCCCCGTGCCGTAACAAGTGGTACAGGTGCGTTCACTCTGCATGGCGCCGAACATGGTCTGTTGAACCGTCCGAACCCGCCCCGTGCCTTTACAGGTAGGACAGGTTTCCGCCGTCGTTCCTTTCGCCGCTCCGCTTCCGTTACATTCCGCGCAATTTTCTTTCCGAGTAATGGTGACGGATTTTTTACAGCCGAAAACCGCTTCTTCAAAGGTCAGGGTCAAATTGGTATCAACGTCATCTCCCGGAACGGCAGAAGAACGTCTTCTGGTCGTTCCGCCTCCGAAGAAGTTTCCGAATACGTCTCCGAAAATATCTCCTAAGTCTACGTTGGTATAACTTCCGCCGTATCCACCGTATCCTCCCGGTCCGCCGGCACCGAAATTGGGATCTACGCCGGCATGACCGAATTGATCGTATTTTGCGCGCTTGTCGGCGTCGGACAAAACTTCGTAGGCCTCGTTGACTTCCTTAAATTTTTGCTCAGCTTCTTTATTTCCGGGGTTTAAGTCGGGGTGATATTTCTTTGCCATCTGGCGGTAGGCTTTTTTCAATTCGTCCGTACTTGCGGACTTCTCCACGCCCAAAACCTCGTAAAAATCACGTTTGTCTGCCATGGTATTCCTTCTTACACGAACATATCAAGGGGACGCATAAATCCCCTTGATATGCGGATATTTTAATCTTAGTCGTTGTCGTCAACCTTGAAATCGTCAACAGTGACGTTTCCGTCGGCGTTGGGTTCGGCTGTGGCACCGTCGGGTGCTACGTTGCCTTGAGGTTGTTGTTGAGCGTAGATCTTTTCTGCGATCTTATAGAATCTCTGCTGAAGTTCTTCCGTATCCTTTTTGATGGCTTCGGTGTCGTTGCCCTTGACGGTTTCCTTCAGCTTTTCAATCTGCTCGTTGACGGGAGCCTTGTCGGAATCGTCCAACTTGTCACCCATTTCGTTCATGGATTTTTCGCATTGATAGATCATCTGGTCGGCGTTGTTGCGGATCTCCACTTCTTCCCGACGTTTCTTGTCTTCTTCTGCGAATTTTTCTGCGTCCTGAACCGCCTTTTCCACGTCTTCCTTAGACATGTTGGTGGAAGCGGTAATGGTGATTTTCTGTTCTTTGCCGGTGCCCAGATCCTTGGCGCTGACGTTTACGATACCGTTTGCGTCAATATCAAAGGTAACTTCGATTTGAGGAACCTGCTTGGGAGCCGCGGGAATGCCGTCCAGATGGAAGCGTCCCAAGGTCTTGTTGTCGGCTGCCATTTCCCGTTCGCCTTGCAGAACGTGTACTTCAACGGAAGTCTGGTTGTCAGCGGCGGTGGTGAAGATCTGGCTCTTCTTAACGGGAATTGTGGTGTTGCGTTCAATGAGTTTTGTGGCGATTCCGCCGTAGGTCTCTACGCCCAAGGAAAGGGGAGTAACGTCCAAAAGAACCAAGCCCTGAACGTCTCCGCCCAAAATACCGCCCTGAATTGCCGCACCAACGGCAACACATTCGTCCGGGTTGATGCCCTTATGAGGTTCTTTGCCCAAGAAATCCTTCAATTTTTCCTGAACTGCGGGGATTCTGGAAGAACCGCCTACCAAAAGAACTTTGTCGATCTGTGCGGGCGTAAGTCCGGCATCGCTCAACGCCTTTTTCGTGGGGATCATGGTGCCTTCTACCAAATCAGCCGTCAATTCGTTGAACTTTGCACGGGTCAAGGTGATGTCCATGTGCTTGGGACCGGTAGCGTCTGCGGTAATGAAGGGAAGATTGATGTTGGAAGTAGTCATGCCGGAAAGCTCGATCTTGGCTTTTTCCGCAGCTTCCTTCAATCTCTGCATTGCCATTTTATCGGCAGAAAGATCAATGCCGTTTTCCTTCTTAAATTCGGAAACCAAGTAATTCATAATACGTTCGTCAAAGTCGTCGCCGCCCAACCGAGTGTTGCCGTTGGTTGCCATAACTTCGAAAACGCCGTCTCCGATGTCCAAAATGGATACGTCGAAGGTACCGCCGCCCAAGTCGTAGACCATAACTTTTTGAGAGGTTTCTTTGTCAACGCCGTAAGCCAAAGCCGCGGCAGTGGGTTCGTTGATAATGCGCAGAACTTCCAATCCGGCAATGGTACCGGCATTTTTGGTTGCTTGACGCTGAGAGTCGTTGAAGTACGCGGGAACGGTAATGACTGCCTGGGTCACCTTTTCTCCCAAATAAGCTTCCGCGTCTGCTTTCAGTTTCTGAAGGGTCATGGCGGAGATCATTTCGGGGGTGTAATCGGTGCCGTCAATGTTGATCTTGCGGTCGGTACCCATATCTCTCTTAATGGAAATGATAGTGCGATCGGGATTGGTGATGGCTTGACGTTTTGCAACCTGACCTACCATGCGTTCTCCCGACTTGGAAAATGCGAAGTCGGATCGTAGCCATGTCGTTCTGGGAGCCAAGGA
>JAZSJP010000191.1:0-3658 GCA_045534395.1 Eubacteriales bacterium
AAATCAATTTTTTACCGTTACGTACCGTGGATCCGGGTAAAAGATCGAAGGCTTCCTTGCAAAAATCAAAAAACTCACCGCCTAAAATATGGTGAGGCGTTTTGAACTCAATACTGCAATTTTTTTCGGGAGAAACCATCACGCCGTTTGCCATAAATACGCCACGCAAAAAGGCTCGGCGACAACAATCTTTTTCCAACAGAGAAGGATTTATATGTAAGGGGGAAGCGAAAGAAATACCGCCCAAATAATCCTTTAAATTGCGCAAATCTCTGGGGTGCGCAATGCGACACAAATATTTTTTTACGGTTTTTCCCTGACAGGCAAGTTCAAATTTTTTCACCCCCGCCTCAATTAAAAACGTGAGGTAGCGGGAGCGGAATTCGGGATATGCCGTCAGCAAACGGATCTCTTGCTCACAAACCGTATTGGAAAAAAGGAGAAAACCGTACAATTCCGCTTTCCGACAACAAGAACCGTCGGTGATAGACAGTAATTTCTGCTTCACGTCAAAGGAATAAGACACGGGATTCTCCCCTTTCTGTTATTGTTCTAAAAAACGAATTTCCGGTTCGAGACGAACCCCGAACTGCTCCAGCACTTTCTGTGTCACGTGTTGAATCAAAGTTTTTACGTCTTTTGCCGTAGCACCGCCTTTATTAATAATAAATCCGGCGTGCTTTTCGCTGACACAGGCTCCGCCGACGGCGTACCCTTTTAATCCGGCGTCCTCAATGAGTTTTCCGGCAAAATATCCCTCGGGGCGTTTAAAGGCACTCCCGGCGCTGGGATATTCCAAGGGTTGTTTTTCCCGACGGCGACAATCCAAATCCGAGATAACGGAAGCGATGACTTCGGGATCTCCCGAAGGACAGGCAAGAACCACGGAGCAAATTACCCCCCCGTGATCCGTAAAATAGGAATGGCGATAGGAAAAGTCCAAGTCGGAACCGGGCGTTTGATGGATCTTCCCATCAGAACTGACCCATTCCACAGACTCAATAAATCGTGCCATTTCCGAACCGTAGGCACCGGCATTCATAAAGACGCCGCCGCCCATACTTCCGGGAATTCCGTGCAAGAATTCCAAGCCGGCAAGGCCTTCTTTTCGGGCAAGGTTTGAAACCGACGTCATACTGCAACCTGCACCGGCAAAAATCCGATTTTCTTCCCGGCGCAGGACGTTCAGTCCTTTTGTCAGAACGAGAACGCCGCGGTATCCCTCGTCGTCCGCTAATATATCAGACCCTTTTCCCAAGACGAAATAGCGAAGATTGTTTGCCGTCAAAAAGCGCATCACCAACGCCATTTGCTCCGTTGTTTCCGGGCAGAGAGCAAGATCTGCATTTCCGCCGATACGGAAGGTGGTATGTTCGCAAAGGGGCAAATTACGTAAAAAGGGAATCTTATTTTCGGTACAAAAGGCAGTAATCATGCTTCATTCTCCGAAGAAACTTCGCTCATGTGCTTCAAAAGACGGCGGTTAAATTCTTCCGCGGCATTGTAACCGCTTCGTTTTTGGCGGTTATTTGCAGCGGCAACTTCAATAATGATTGCCAAATTTCGACCGGGGCAAACGGGAATGGTAACGGAAGGGATTTTATGATCGAGAATCTCGTATTCCTGCGTTTCCAACCCCAAGCGGTCATAATGCTTCGACTCATCCCAATTTTCCAACTGAACGACAAAGTCGATACGGGACGTATCCATAACGGCGCCCATACCGAAAATATGACGCACGTCGACCAATCCGATGCCGCGCAACTCAATCATATAACGAATCAGTTCGGGGGCGGAACCGACGATGGTGAGATCGGAAACGGCACGCAATTCCACGGCGTCGTCTGCAATGAGACGGTGACCGCGTTTTAAAAGTTCCATTGCCGTTTCGCTCTTTCCGACGCCGCTTTCCCCGAGAATCAAAATGCCCTCCCCGTAAACGCTGACCAAAACGCCGTGACGGGTAATACAAGGCGCCAGCTGAACGTTCAGATAATTGATGAGAGAAGACATAAAACGGGACGTGGGGCGGTTGGACGTTAACACGGGAATCTCATACCGCATTGCGCTTTGCAGTAATTCCGCAGGGAGAGGAATATTGCGCGTCACCACGAGGGCGGGAATGTTGCGAGAAAAGAGTCCGTCGAAGATAACGGTTCTTTCTTCCGGGGTTTTTTCCGTCAAAAAACTCATTTCCACGTTTCCGAGGATCTGAATACGGCTATTGTCGAAATGGTCAAAAAAGCCGGACAAAGGCAATCCGGGACGGTTGACGTCGGTGCTTGTAACCATTCGCTTCGCGCCTTTTTCGCCTGCAGATTCAGGCATATAGGCAATTTGCAAATGCTCGGAAGCAATGATTTTATCAAGAGTGACTGCTTTTTCCATGGGGCGCCTCCTCTTAAAATAAGGGGTGTGCCGCAGATCTTAATCCGCCGCACACCCGCTGACATATTACGATTTTATGCAGGACGGAATCATTATTCCTCAACAGAACCGTCTTCCGCAGAGGTTTCAGCTTCCGCTTCCACAACTGCTTCTGCCTCAACAACGGCTTCTGCTTCAACAGGAGCCTGTTCTTCGGCAACTTCTTCCGCATCTACGGCTTCCTCTTCGGGAAGAGTAGCTTTAATGGAGAGGCTGACCTTCTTGGCATCGTAGTCGATTTCAATAATCTTGGCTTCGACTTCGTCGCCGACCTTCAGAACGTCGCCGACCTTTTCAACGCGCTTGTTGGCAATTTGAGAAATGTGAACTAAACCGTCGATTCCGGGAATGACGGAAACGAAGGCACCGTAAGGCATGAGCTTAAGGACGGTGACGGGAATCACGTCGCCAACTTCATATTTCTGAGGAAGCAGTGCCCAAGGATCTTCGTTTGCATTCTTGAAGGTAAGAGAAAATTTCTTGGCTTCGGGATCGAAAGCCTTTACCTCAACTTCAATGCTGTCGCCTTCCTTAACGATTTCGGAGGGATGCTTAATCTTAGTCCAAGCAAGATCGGTAATGTGAACCAGACCGTCCACGCCTCCGATATCAACGAAAGCGCCGAAGGAAGCGAGGGATTTCACGACACCCTGATACTTCTTGCCGACTTCAATGGATTCCCAAACCTTAGCCTGAGCGGCGTCCTTTTCTTCCTTAAGAACGGACTTGATGGAGCCGATGACTCTCTTGCGACGTCCGGCATTTTCCAATTCGATAATGCGGAGACGGACTTCCTGACCCTTCATAGCTTCCAGATCGGTGTCCTTTCTCAAAGATGCGAGAGAAGCGGGAACGAAGATGCGAACGGCGTTGACGAATACGACCAATCCGCCCTTAACGACTTCGGAAACGGTACCCGTGAGGATTTCGTTGTTTTCCTTAGCGGCTTCCAATTTTTCGAATCCCTTTACGGAATCCAGCTTTTTCTTAGAAAGAAGGACGGTGCCTTCCACATCGTTGACTTTCATCACGAACGCTTCGACTTCATCGCCTGCTTTGAGAGCCGCGAATTCTTCTTCGCTGAACTCGGAAGCGGGAATGAATCCGGTGTGTTTTCCGCCCAGTTCGACCTGGACTTCATTCGTACCTACGACTCCGACGGTTCCGCTGATGCGCTGACCGACCCGGGTGACTTGCAGGGATGCTTCGAGTGCCGCTGCAAAGTCGATGT
>JAZSJP010000013.1:0-29406 GCA_045534395.1 Eubacteriales bacterium
TTTTTATGCGGGGTTGGGGCGGGGCCTTTTTGTGCTTCAAAACAACGGCACCCAAGGGCGGCAGCGTAATCTCTGCGGAATAGTTGCGCCCGTGTAAGGGAATTGGTTCTGCGGTCACTTGAGAATTTTTAATTCCCTGTCCGCCGAAGGCAAACTCGTCGGAATTAAAGATTTCTTCGTAGTTCCCCTCTTCGGGAAGTCCGAAACGGTAATGCTCCCATCGTTGGGGAGAAAAGTTGACGGCGACGACCAACTCTTCTTCGGCACATCGTCTCAGAAAGACTGCCACGTTGCTTCGGTTGTCGTCGGGGGAGATCCACTCAAAGCCTTGGGGCGAGCAATCTTCTTCCCATAAGGCGGGGTGTGCCAGATAGAAGAGATTCAGTGCTCGGGTAAAGTCTTTCAATTTTCTGTGGGGTTCGTAATCCAGCATGAACCATTCCAGCTCGTGCTCAAAATCCCATTCCCGGAACGGGCCGTATTCGCTTCCCATAAAGAGAAGTTTTTTGCCGGGATGGGTGTACATGTAACTTAAAAAGGCGCGGAAGCCGGCAAATTTATTTTCGTAGGGTCCGGGAATTTTATCCAACAGGGATTTCTTTCCGTGCACCACCTCGTCGTGGGAGATGGGCAACACGTAATTTTCCGAAAAGGCGTACATAAAAGAAAAGGTCAGATAATCGTGATGGTCTTTTCGGAAGAAGGGGTCAAGTTCAATGTAACGGAGAATATCGTTCATCCAACCCATATTCCACTTAAAATGGAATCCTAATCCCCCTTGATCGGGATTTTTGGTGACTTTTTCCCACGAGGTGGATTCTTCCGCAATCATCAATGCGTCGGGCACACGCCGTTGCACGGTGGCGTTTAACTTTTGCAAAAAAGCGACGGCTTCTTTGTTTTCGTCGGTTCCTTCGGCGTTTTTGACTTCAAAATCTTTGCCGAAGTTCAGATAGAGCATGGACGTGACCGCGTCGACCCGCAGTCCGTCGATATGGTACTGTTCCAACCAAAACAGTGCCGAGGAAATTAAAAAGGATTGTACTTCGGGGCGTCCGTAATCGAAAACCACCGTACCCCATTGGGGTTGTTCCCTTTTTTCATAGGATTTGTATTCGTATTGATATTCCCCGTCAAAGCGATACAACCCGTGGGCGTCTTTGGGATAGTGGGACGGCACCCAATCCAAAATCACGCCGATGCCTTGTTTGTGACATTCGTCCACAAAGTACATGAAATCGAAGGGCGTTCCGAACCGTGATGTGGGCGCAAAGTAGCCGCAACATTGGTATCCCCAAGATTCTTCCAAGGGGTGTTCCGTGATGGGCAAAAGTTCAATGTGGGTATATCCCATTTCCCGCACGTAGTCAATCAGTTCTTCTGCTAATTTTCGGTAGGAAAAGGGATTTCCGTCTCCGTATCTCCGCCAAGAACCGGCGTGGACCTCGTAAATGTTCATGGGTGCGCGGTAGGGATTGACGGTTTTGCGGTGGGAAAGCCACGCATCGTCTCCCCAAGCGTATCCGTCCACGTCAAAAATGCGGGATTCGGTTTCGGTTCCGCTTCCGCTGTGGAAGGCGTAGGGGTCGGCTTTTTCAAAAACTTCGCCCTGCTTGGATACGATGCGGTATTTGTATTTGTCGTATTGCTTTACTCCCGCAATAAAGCATTCCCAAACGCCTTGTTCCGCCGTCATGGGATTTGCTTGAGGGTTCCAATCGTTAAAGGAGCCGATGACCGAAACTTGTGCGGCGTTGTCTGCCCATACGCGGAACCGGAATCCTTGCACTCCGTCACGTTCCGTGGGGTGTGCTCCGAAAAACCGGTAACTTTCAAAATTGGTTCCTTGTCGGAACAGGTAAAGGGGAAGATCTTTCTCCGACATAATGGCTCCTTTCTTGCAAGGGAAATTTTCACTCTATTATCTATTATTATAGCACGAAGAACTTCGTTTTGCAATGGGTTTTGAGAAGAAAAATGTACAGTTTTCATAAATTTCACAAAATGTAGTACTGTGCTTTGTGAAAATGCACAAAATATGTCGAAGATTTTTGGACAGTTTTTTTGGGGAGAAGGAAGGAACTTCCCAAATTGTGAATAAAAACCGAAAAAAAAAGGACGATTTTGTAAGGCTTATTGCACTTTCCTCGCTTTTATGTTATTATTAAATTAACTGTACACGTAAGAGGTGTTTATGAAATATCAGCTGATTGCGCCCGCAGCCTTTGGGTTGGAATCCGTCACCGCTCGGGAGTTGCAAACTTTGGGGTTTGAAGATACCCACACCGAAGACGGACGCGTCTTCTTTTCCGGTGACGAATTTGCCGTGGCGAAAGCAAATCTGTGGTTGCGTACTGCCGCGCGGGTTCAAATTTGTTTGGCAAGGTTTCCCGCCGTCACCTTTGAAGAGTTGTTTCAGGGCGTAAAGAAGATCCCTTGGGAAGAATGGCTTCCCAAAGACGCCCGTTTTCCCGTGGACGGACGGTCGGTCAAATCGACGTTGTTCAGCATTTCCGATTGTCAGGCAATCACCAAAAAAGCCATTGTGGAACGCCTCAAACAGACTTATAAGCAAGATTATTTTGAAGAAACGGGCGCCCTGTACCGCATCGAAGTCGCTCTTTTGAAAGATATGGTTACCATCACCTTAGATACCACGGGGGCGGGACTTCACAAGCGGGGATATCGAAAAATCGCAGGGGAAGCCCCCTTAAAAGAAACCATGGCGGCGGCTTTAATCAATCTGACCTTTTGGAAACCGGGACGGATTTTGGCAGACCCTATGTGCGGAACGGGAACCATTCCCATCGAAGCGGCGTTGATGACCGAAAATCGCGCCCCGGGACTGACCCGAACCTTTACGGCGGAGCAATGGAGTCCTTTTGCCGACGCTTTTGCAAAAGTCCGGGAAGAGGCACAAGACCTGATTCTCCCTTGCAAAGAAATCACCGTATTCGGGGGCGATATCGACGCAAAAGCCGTGGACGTTTCCCAAACCTGTGCTCGATTGGCGGGCGTATCTCACGTCCTTCGCTTTGAACGGACGGACATGAAGAAATTTACTTCGGAAGAATCCTACGGATTCCTCTTAACCAACCCCCCTTACGGAGAACGGCTGGGACAGGAAGAAGAGGTTCAGGCGATTTATCGGGATTTGGGCAAGGTATACCGCTCCTTGGATAATTGGTCGTGCTACGTCATTACCGCCCATCCGGAATTTGAAAAGCTGTTCGGGAAAAAGGCTGACAAACGGCGCAAATTGTTTAACGGAAGATTGCCCTGTCAATATTATCAATACCTCGGTGCAAAACCGCCGAAATCCCCTCGCAAAGAGCAAGTGTAAGGGAGGCTGTATGAAAAAACGTATACTATCTCTTATTTTGTGCGGCGTAATGTTGTTCTCTCTCGCCGCTTGCGGTCCCGCTTCGGAGAATCCCGCGGATTCTGTGGGGACGAATCTCGTTTCGGGAACGGTGGACGGGGTACAATCCGATTCCCATACGAATCTTCCGACGGATACGGACTCCGTCGACGCTTCTTCCCAAGATACGGACGGCGATATTACGGATTCGGAGATCACCGACGAATTTTCCGAGGATTCTTTAACGGAAGACGAAAGTGATGAAGAAACTTCCGACGAATGGGTCGACGAGCCTGTTTCGGATGAAATATTGCCCGACACCTCGGGACGGAAGTTGATTGCTACGGACATTACCCAGCACCGCATCGTGGTGTACGACTTGGACGCTTGCAAGGGAGATTACACCAAGCTGACCGACGATTGGACGTCCGTGGTTTGGGAGTGGGACGCTGACGACGATCCTAACTGCACGGTCTATAATCCGGGGTACGGACTTGACTCTGCAAAACTGCGATATTCCGATTATTACGAAAAATACGTGGTCATCGCCTGCTCTTCCAACGGTTGGGTCGGGATCATTGATTACGGAAGTTGTAGTTTGATTTGGGAATATAAACTCACCTCGGGTCCCCACTCTGTGGAAATGCTCCCTAACGGAGATCTTGTGGTTGCCGTTTCTTCTTCGGGGAACAGTCTTACCTATTTCCCTCTTTCCGCAGGCGTGACGGAACCGGTTCATTCCATTCCCAGCCCCGGAGCCCACGGCGTTTGTTGGGATCCGCAAAACGAATGTCTTTGGGTTTTGGAGAATTCCAACGTCTATAAAGTCACGATTCAGAATATGGGAAAAAAGAGCGGAAGACTGATCCGGGAAAAGGACAGTGAGGTTCCTGTTCCCGGGAGCGGCGGACACGCCCTGACCCCCGTTTACGGTTCTCCCGGAAAGTATTACGTGGGTGCCGGAAGTAAAATGTATCTGTTCGACTCCGATGCCGGAACCCTTACCACGGACTTCTCCCGCTCAAGCATCCTGCAACCCCAAAAACCCATCAAAGGACTTTCCGCTTTTTCCGACGGGACGGTGGTTATTTGCGGTGTCATGCTGACCGACGGGGTCTCTACCTACGGTTGGTCGTGCGATGCCTTCCGCATTGTCGAAAGGGGTTTCGCCGAAGACGGTTCTCAAGATAAGATTACAGACGTGACCTTTGACGTCAGTCTGCGGGAGTTCTATAAGATTCAGCCGTTTACGGTAAGTTATCAGTAGCGCAAAAATAAAATAAATATAAAATAAAGAGAGGAGCCCCATTATGAAAAAACGAATTTTAGCACTGTTTCTTTGCCTCGTCATGGCTCTTGCCTTCGTCGCTTGCGGTGGCAACGGCGAAACGCCTTCCACCGATTCCAACGCAGGTTCTGTATCCGAAAATACCAATACGGAATCTTCCGGGGAAGGTAACGGCAAACCTTCCGATCAGGAAGAAACCAATCCGGTAGGCTTTGACGAAACCATGGAACACAAATTTATCGCCACCGACATTCTTGCCCACAGTATCGTAGTTTACGATCTGAATAAGTGCGACGGTGATTTCCAAAAACTGACCGACAACAATACTGCCGTGGTTTGGGAATGGATTCCCGAAGACGACCCCAACGTGAAAACGAACGGTCCCGGCACAGGAATCGACTCGGCAAAATACCGTTATTCTTCTCTCTATGAAAAAGACGTTATCATTGCCTGCTCTTCCAACGGTTGGGTCGGAATTATCGACTACGAAGAAAAATCTCTTATTTGGGAAGTTGAGGTTCAAAGCGGACCTCACTCCGTGGAATTGCTTCCCAACGGAGATCTCGTGGTAGCTTCGTCCTACGTTCCCGGTGAATTGATGTACTTTGCGTTGTCTGTCGATATTACCGATGAACCCGTTTGCTCCATTCCCTTCCGATATTGCCACGGCGTTTCTTGGGATCCGGAAAACGACTGCCTGTGGGTTTTGGAAGATTACGGCGTTTACCAAGTTAAGATCCTCAATATGGGTACCGAAAATGCAAAACTGATTCGTATTAGCGGCAACCAAGCCTTATTTGATAATGGGGAAGGCGCCGGACACGCTTTTGCTCCCGTAGGCGGAGAGCCCGGAAAATATTGGGCGTCTTCCGGAAGCCAGTTGTGGCTCTATGATTCGGAAGAAGGAACCATGAGCAATACCTATCCCCGTCAGGCGATTTTGACAAAGGGCGATATTAAGGGAATTTGCTCCTTTGCCGACGGCACCGTGATTCAGACCGTCGTTGGAATCGGTGGAAACAATCAAATTGACTTTGGTTGTGACGGATTCCGTATTATTACCCGAGAAGTAACTTCGGGCAAAGTTCAGACGTTGAAGGACGTTGAGACCATCGTCGCCTTTTCCGGCAGAGAATTTTATAAGGTTCAGGCTTTCACAAAAGATTACCAATAATGAATTGTAAGAGAGGATAAAGTATGAAAAAGAGAATTTTAGCATTATTTCTTTGTGTAATCATGGTGCTTGCGCTTGTTGCTTGCGGTGAAGCACCCGTCAATCCCGATTCCGGTACGGGTTCCAATCCCCCGATTTCTTCGGGAAATTCCGATGAGGTATCTTCTTCCGACACCGATGCGACCGATAAAGAAAGCGGTTCGGCAGCGAATGGGTACGATGCAACTCTGGAACATAAGGTTATTATTTCCGACCGAGCGGCGAGTAAGATTCTCGTCCTTGACTTGAACGTTTGTGGTACCGATTTTCAGAAATTGCCCGAAACTTCCTCCGCAATCGTATGGGAGTGGGATGCAACGACCGATCCCAATTTAAAATCGAAAAATCCCGGACGCGGCTTGGATTCCGCAAAGTATCGTTATTCCGAATATTATAAGAAAGACGTGATTATTGCTTGCTCTTCCGACGGTTGGGCGGGCGTGATCGATTACGAAGACCGAACCTTGCTTTGGGAGTCGGACGATCGGATCTTGCACAACGCACATTCCATTGAAATGCTTCCTAACGGAGACGTCGTCGTTTCCGTTTCCAAGGAGAAGTCTCATTCCGGCTTGGTGTATTTCCCCCTTTCTGCCGGTGTTACCGATTATAGCTCTGCCATTCCAAGTGAGTATAGCCATGGTGTCAGTTGGGATCCGGAAAACAATTGGCTTTGGGTTTTGGAACAAAATGAGATCGTTGCCGTTAAAGTGAGCGGTATGGGAACCGAAAATGCGAAATTACTGCGTCTTACGGGGTCGGGCGCGGCTCCCGGACATTCTGGCGGACACGCCTTCGCTCCCGTAGGCGGACAGCCGGGGAGCTATTGGGCGTCTTTCGGATTGCTCCTGTATCAATATGATTCTGAGGACAAAAGCTTGACGAAGGTCACGCATCTCAGTGACCGCGACACCAAGGGAATTTGTTCTTTTGCAGACGGTACCGTGGTTCAGGTGGTTGCCGATCCTGGTACGGTAAAGTCTTCCGATCTTCATATTATAATCCGTCAGCCTTCCGAAGGTAAGTTTCAGCAGTTGAGAAATATCGAGACCGTCGTTACCTTCTCGGGAAGCGAGTTCTACAAAGTTCAAGTCTTTACGAAAGACTATCAATAATAATTAGGTAAATTCATGAAAAAGCGTGTTTTGGCACTGGTTTTCTGCCTTGCAATAACCTTTTCTCTGTTCGCTTGCGGAGAAGGAAAATCTTCGTTCACCGATGATGTTGGCGGAAATACAAGTGTCGTCTTCCCTCAAATCAGTCAAAACCCCAATAAGAATACCGACAAAAATACCGATACCCCAGGGCAAGACGAGGCGATGGGATACGATCCCTCGGTGGATCATAAATTCATTGCCTGCGATATTGTTAATCACAGCGTCGTGGTCTTTGACCTAAACGCCTGCGATGGAGACTTTCAGAAATTGAAGGACGATGACGTTGCCGTGGTATGGGAATGGGATTCCGACGAGGATCCAAATTGTAAGATCAAGCCCGGGTATGGCATTGACTCTGCAAAATACCGCTATTCTCCCTATTACAAAAAGGACGTTATTATTGCCTGTTCTTCCGGCGGCGGTGCTTGGGTCGTGGATTACGAGGAAAAGACCGTCTTGTGGGAAGCTCGCATCGGGGGAGGCCCCCATTCCATTGAGATGCTCCCCAACGGTGATATTGTGGTCGCCGGCACTTCCGGAAACGGGAAGTTGGCGTACGTGCCCCTCTCTGCAGGAATCAAAAAACCCGTGCACACCATTGAAAGTCTCAGTTGTCACGGCGTCAGTTGGGATCCGGTCAATGAATGCCTTTGGGTTTTGGAGGCTTACGGCGTTAAGGCGGTGGCGGTCCTCAACGAAGGAACCAAAGATGCGAAATTGGTACGTATTGAACGTTCCGGTGCCCCCTTCGGCGGTAGTGTCGGCGGCGGTCACGCGTTTTCTCCCGTCATCGGACAACCGGGGAAATATTGGGCGTCTTCGGGAAATGCCCTTTGGCAGTTTGATTCCGAAACCGAAACAATGTACAGTAATTATCCCTTGAACGTTTTTTTAACTACGAGCGGAATCAAAGGAGTTTGTTCCTTTGCTGACGGAACGGTGATTGAAACCGTTGCGGGAATCGGAAATGAAGACAAAGATTGGAGCAGTAACGGGTTTTTGATCGTCACACAGGACACCGAAACCAAAGAGGTTAATTCCGAGTACGTAATCTTCGACCATCGGGATTTCTATAAGGTACAGCCTTTCACCAAAGATTATCAGTAAAAATGTGAACAATCTTTGAAATAATCCAAAAATCCCTTGCTTTTTTACGTTAGATAGTGTATAATATTCCACGGTGACTTTTCCGTCGCCGTGAATATACGGAGAGATGGCTGAGCTGGTCTAAGGCGCACGAGTGAAAAACGTGTAAGGGCTAATAACTCTTCGGGGATTCGAATCCCCCTCTCTCCGCCAAAGAAAAGAACCCCACGAGGTGGGGTTCTTTTCTTTTGTAGAATGTGTTGGGGATTCGAACGGGCGAGAGGCGAAATTTTATCATTGTCCATAGTTTTGCATAAAAAATATTTTTTAAATGGAATATGCAAAAAAACCCGTAGGTTTTTGAACTTAGTGTAAAATGTTGAATATTTATGCACCGACCCTCTTGACAAATCCAATATAATATGGTATACTCATACCATTCTAAAATTTACCTTACGAAAGAAGGAAATGAAAATGAAAAAGTTTATTGCTCTTATGCTGGCGGTACTGATGGGGCTTTGCCTTTTGACCGCCTGCGCTCCCGCAGATGAAAACAAAGGCGCTGCAAACACCGGCTCCGATTCCAACGTATCTTCCAACAATACCACCAACAACGGTGAAAAGAAAGAATTGGTTATGGCGACTAACGCTTTCTTCCCTCCCTACGAATACTATGAAGGCGACAAGGTCGTTGGTATCGACGCGGAAATTGCCGCTCTTCTCGCTGAAAAGTTGGGCATGACTCTGAAGATCGAAGACATGAAGTTCGATTCCATCATTACTGCCGTTTCTACCGGCGGTGCTGATTTCGGTATGGCAGGTTTGACCGTGACCGAAGACCGCAAGAAGGACGTTAACTTCACCAATACCTATGCTACCGGCAAGCAGGTCGTTATCGTGAAGGACGGCGGTTCCGTTGCTTCTCTTGATGATCTGGCAGGAAAGAAGATCGGTGTTCAGCTGGGTACTACCGGTGATATTTATGCTACCGGAGATTACGGCACCAACGAAGACGAAACCGAAAACGGCAACGTGATCCGTTACAACAACGGTAACGAAGCGGTTTTGGCTCTTCTGGGCGGTGACGTCGCTGCGGTGATTATCGACAACGAACCCGCAAAATCTCTGGTTGCTGCCAATGAAGGCAAAGGTCTTTCCATTCTGGAAACGGAATACGTTTACGAAGAATACGCCATTGCCGTCAGTAAGGAAAACACCGAACTTCTCAATAAGTTGAATACCGCCATCGACGAGTTGATCGCCGACGGTACCGTTCAGCGCATTATTGAAAAATACATTCCCGCCAACGGTTGATTTTTAAAACAAATCCGCAAACAGGAATGCTTCATGCATTCCTGCTTTGCTGTTTCATAGGAACGTTTTTATGTTAAAAAATAAGAAAAAACTTTGGATTGGTTTGGGAATTGCGCTGGCGCTGATTCTCGCCGCCGCCATTGTGGTTACCGTTTCTCTTCAGCAGGCGTCCGCCGGGGAAATTTCCCAAGAAGACGCCCAAAAGATCGTAGATCAAAAACTGTCTGCGGTGCTGACGGGAACCAAGACTCTAACTGCCCTGAAACAAGCCTCTTCCGTTACCGTAACGTCCATGGAATACGGCGTGGAAAAGGATATTATTCTGACCTGTGACTATCAGACCGTGGACGTATACTCGATTTTGACGGCAAATGCCGACGCCTTGTTGGGTTTGGATACCGTTACCCCCAACGGAATGCAGATGTCTGCCACCGCCATTCGTCTGGAAATCGACGGCGATTTAACGGAACTTTTAGCAGATGCGAAACCCCTTTCGGGTACGGTAAAGATTTCCATTTACGATATTGACGGTACCTATCAGGTCTTTTTGGACGATGAAATTGTAGATACGGTCTACGGCGGAATTTTGAAGGCAAAAGACGAGATTCTCGGTCTGAAAACCATTACCGTGGACGGAAAAACCGTCTCCATTGAAACCAAGACCAATCTGCGCAACGGCTTGGTGCAATGCATTGCCCTGAGCGTGGAAGATCGGGAAAAGCCCGATACGTCTCATCCTTTGATTCGCATTTGGAACGATTTTGCCGACGAATTCGTCCGTAATTTCGGCAACGGTGCTTGGCGGTATCTGTTGAACGGTCTTTTAACCACTCTGCAGATCACTTTCTTTGCCTTGATGATCGGTTTGGTCATCGGTTTTATCGTTGCCATTGTTCGTTGCACCCACGATAAAACGGGAAAATTGGGAATTCTGAATTGGATCTTTAATCTTTATTTGACGGTGGTGCGTGGAACTCCCGTCATGGTTCAGTTGCTGATTATTTATTTCGTTATGCTGCTGCCCTTGGGCGTGGAAAAAGTCACCGCCGCCATTTTGTGCTTCGGTGTCAATTCCGGCGCCTACGTTGCCGAAATCGTTCGGGGCGGAATCATGGGAGTGGACGACGGACAAATGGAAGCGGGACGGTCTTTGGGCTTTAATTATGCTCAGACTATGTGGTATATCATCATTCCTCAAGCCTTTAAATCCGTGTTGCCCGCCTTGGCAAACGAGTTTATTGCACTGTTGAAAGAAACGTCGGTGGCTTCCTATATCGGCGTTGCCGACTTGACCCGCGGCGGGGAAATTATTCGAAGCATTACTTTCAGTAATTTCATGCCCCTGGTCGCCGTGGCGCTGATTTATTTGGTGCTGGTGTTGGGGCTGTCCGAATTGGTAAAACTCTTGGAAAGGAGGCTGCGGAAAGGTGATCGAGGTTAAAAATTTAGTCAAATCCTTCGGCAAAAACGACGAGATCAAAGTCTTGCGCGGAATTGACGAAACCATTGAAAAAGGCGAAAAAATCGTCATTATCGGACCTTCGGGTTCGGGAAAATCCACCTTTTTGCGGTGCTTGAATCTGTTGGAAATTCCCACGGAAGGGAAAATCTTTTTCGACGGTCAGGAAATCACCTCTTCCAAGTGTAACGTTAATAAAGTGCGCCAAAAAATGGGCATGGTCTTTCAGCATTTCAATCTCTTCCCCCACAAGACCATTTTGCAGAACATTACCATGGCGCCTGTGAAGTTGAAGTTGCAGACCAAAGCCGAGGCGGAAGCCAAAGCCATGGAATTGTTGACCCGGGTTGGATTGGCGGAAAAGGCAAACGCTTACCCCTCTCAACTGTCGGGTGGACAAAAGCAACGCATTGCCATCGTCCGCGCTTTGGCGATGAATCCCGAAGTGATTCTCTTTGACGAGCCTACCTCTGCCCTCGACCCCGAAATGGTGGGCGAGGTCTTGGATCTCATGAAACAACTTGCCGACGAGGGCATGACCATGGTGGTAGTAACCCACGAAATGGGCTTTGCCAAGGAAGTGGGTACCCGAATCCTGTTTATGGACGAAGGCGTCATCATGGAACAAAATACTCCCGAAGCGTTTTTTGCCAATCCTCAGACCGACCGCGCCAAGGAATTTTTGTCGAAAGTGCTGTAAAATCAAATCTCTGCTCACGGGTTTCGTTGAGCAGAGATTTTTTGCAAATGCTTGACGGCAAAAGGGTTTTGTGGTATAATATACGTAGAAAAAATTCCGAAAGGGACGTACTATGGAAGAGATCAAAATTTTATCCGCCGAGTTTAAGATTCGAGAGGACTTGGTGGGGAATATCATCAAATTGATTGACGACGGGAACACCATTCCCTTTATCACCCGTTACCGCAAGGAGATGACGGGTTCTTGTGACGATCAAGTATTGCGGGAATTTGCCGATCGGTTGCAATATCTGCGGAATTTGCAGAAGCGCCGGGAAGAAGTCTGCGCGTCCATTGAAGAGCAGGGAAAATTGACGGAAGAACTGAAAGCCGCCATTGACGCCGCCGTGACTTTGGCGGAAGTGGAAGATCTCTACCGTCCCTACAAACCCAAGCGCCGCACTCGTGCCACCGTGGCAAAGGAAAAAGGCCTGGAACCCTTGGCGTTGCACTTGTTTGCTCAAGAGAAGAACGGCGATCTGCTGGCGGAAGCCGCCGAGTTTGTGGATCTCGAAAAGGGCGTGGAAACGGCGGAAGACGCCCTGGCGGGGGCTTCCGATATTATTGCGGAAATGATCTCCGACGACGCCGCCTTCCGCAAGGACGTTAAGGCTAAGATTATGGCGGAAGGTTTGATCCGCTCCGAAGCCGCCACGGAAGAAGATACCGTTTATCGGTTGTATTACGAATACGAAGAGCCTCTGCGAAAGATTCCGTCTCACCGCATTTTAGCGGTCAATCGGGGCGAAAAAGAAGAAAAATTGAAGGTGAAGATCGTCTGCGGCGAGGTGTCTCATTTGATGGAAGCCGCCTTTGTGAAGTCCGGCAGTTACGCCGCCGATTTCGTCCGTGCCGCGGGAGAAGACGCTTGGGATCGTTTGATTTTCCCCTCGGTGGAGCGGGAAATTCGTTCCGATCTGTTTGAATCCGCCTCGGAGCAAGCCATCAAAATGTTTGGTCTGAATCTGAAGCAACTTTTGATGCAACCCCCCATTAAGGGTAAGGTGGTCCTTGCCGTCGACCCCGCGTACCGTACCGGGTGCAAAATCGCTTTGGTCGACGCTACGGGCATGGTGCTGGATACGGGAGTCATTTATCCCACGCCGCCTCAGAACAAGACCGAAGAAGCCGCGAAAAAAATGCTTCAATGGATTGAAAAATATCAAGTTGACTGTATTTCCATCGGCAACGGAACCGCCTCGAAGGAAGCGGAGATTTTCGTTGCGGATACCATCAAAAAAGCCAAGAGAAGCGTCACCTATATGGTGGTCAGCGAGTCGGGGGCTTCGGTCTATTCCGCGTCCAAATTGGCGGCGGAAGAATTTCCGCAGTTTGACGTCTCCCTGCGCTCCGCCGTGTCTATCGCCCGTCGGTTGCAAGATCCCTTGGCAGAATTGGTGAAGATTGATCCCAAAGCCATCGGAGTGGGTCAGTATCAACACGACATGCCTCCCGCACGGTTGGACGAGACTCTGACGGGCGTGGTGGAAGACTGTGTCAACAGTGTGGGTGTCGACTTGAATACGGCGTCTCCTTCTCTGTTGTCTTACATTGCCGGAATCAATTCGGGAATCGCCAAAAACATCGTGGCGTACCGAGACGAAGTGGGCGGATTTACCAATCGAAAAGAATTGTTGAAGGTCAAAAAATTGGGTGCAAAAGCCTTTGAGCAATGTGCCGGATTCTTGCGGATTCCTCAAGGAAAAGAGCCTTTGGATAACACCGCCGTGCACCCGGAATCTTATCCGGCGGCAAAGAAGTTGTTGGAATTGTTGGAACTGTCCGACGCTCCTCCCGAAGTCCTCCGGGCAGAGACCGTCGCTCGCGCCGAAAAATACGGTAAAAAAGCCCCCGCCGAGGCGTGCGGTGTGGGATTGCCCACCCTGAACGACATGATCCCCGAATTGGCGCGTCCCGGCAGAGATATCCGCGACGACCTGCCTGCCCCCATGCTTCGCAGTGACGTCATGGATCTGTCCGACCTGACCGAAGGTATGGTTTTGAAGGGAACGGTGCGCAACGTGATCGACTTCGGTGCTTTCGTGGATATCGGCGTCCATCAAGACGGCTTGGTGCACATTTCTCAGCTTGCCGACCGCTACGTCAAGCATCCTTCCGACGTTGTGAAGGTGGGAGACGTGGTGGAAGTCCGCGTGTTGTCGGTGGACGTTGCCAAAAAGCGCATTTCTTTGACTATGCGCAAGGAGAATAAACAGTAATATGGGGCGCTTTGACGGGATTTTACTCTGTTCCGACGTCGACGGAACCTTTGCCGTGGGGAAAGACGTTCCTCAACGGAATTTAGATGCTCTTCGCTATTTTGAGTCCGAAGGCGGGCGTTTTACCTTGTTTACCGGAAGAGAAGCCGGATACGAGGGAAACCTCCCCTGGGAGATTCGGTGTCCCATGGTGACGGAAAACGGCGCGCGCATCTACGATCCTCAATTGCGCCGCACTCTTTGGACGTTCCCCTTGGACGGGTGCGGAGCTTTGTTGGAATGGTTGGACGCCTGTCCGTTGTTGACGGAGGAGACGCGATGCCATTTGTGCTTTACCGACCGTCGTTTTCCCGTTCCCCCCGGCACCGTTGTTCAAGAGACCTTGGCGCATACTCAGGGTGAACTTTTGAAGATCGTCTGTGCCGGATTTCGGGGAGAAAAAGAGGCGTTGCAGTTTCTTTCTGAGGCGCGGAAGACCTTCGGCGCCCGCTATACCGTGTGTCGCAGTTGGGATACGGGTGTGGAATTCATTTCTCCTTTAGGGGGGAAGGGTACCTGTCTGAATCACCTGCGAACCTTGTTGGAAGATTCGGTGCATACGGTCATTGCCATAGGAGATTACGAAAACGATCTGTCCATGCTTTTGGCGGCAGATCGCGCTTTTGCGCCGTCCAATGCTCTCCCGGAAATTCAGGCGGCGGCGGAACGGATTTTGTGCCCTTGTGCCGATGGCGCCGTGGGTGAATTGATTGAAATTTTAGATGCGGAGGTGCGTGAAAAATGAGAGGAAAGTTGTTAATTTCCTTCCTTCTTCTGTTGGCGGTCTGCGGTTCGTTTGTTGCTTGCGGCACGCCGAAAGAGCCTGTCCCCGAGATCTCGCGGGAAGAATTGGCGGAAATGGACGATGAAGAATTGATTTCCGTACTGTTGGAGCGATACGCTCAATACACGGAGCCGGCGGTGTTTTCTGCGGAACTGTCGTATCGTTATCGCTCGGGGGATACGATGCTGGCTCAAATGGAAGGCACGGTGCGCAGTAACGGAGTTGATCGGATCCTGTCTCTGACCCGAACCGTGAAAGGGAAGGATTCTTCGGAAAATTACGTGCAACACAACGGTATGTGCTATCTGAACAACGGCACAAAAAAGACAAAAGGTGCCTGTGAAAGTGCCGATGCCGCCGCGTACTTTACGTCTTTTTATCCGACGTTTGGAACGGTTTCCGACTATAATTTCGCCCAACAGGATTTGTTGCGGGGCGATGACGGAGCCTTTTTCTTGGTGTTGTCCATTCCTGCCAACGGCGTTGCCGATTCCGTGGATTACGTGACTCCTTTGACCTTTGCACAAAAGGAAGATGAGCCGGTAACGTTGTCGGATTTTTCTCAAGTTTATCTGACGTTGCGCTTCTCTTCCGAGGGAAAATTGACAGGTCAGACCTTGGGTTTTGACTGTAAGATCAATTCCGACGGAGCCGTCACCGAGGGGGACGTTTTGTTCACTTTTGCCTTAATTTCCACCGCCGCGGTGCAGACCCCCATTTCTGCTCCCGACGGTGCCGAATCTTATGAATCCGTGACGAAGTTGCCCTTCTTGAAGGACTGAGGTGTGTTTATGATGAAACGCTTGATTTTGCTTGCTTTTTCCTTTGTTATTGCCTTGACGCTCTCTGCCTGCAATCCGGGAGAAATGCCCAATACCGACGATCCCGTCTACCGACCTCCCGTTACCGTTCACACGCCCATCAACGACGCCGAGGCAAAACCTCTTTTGGATCGGTTTTTGTCGGAATACGAAAAGGTGTTGAAGGCTTCCGCCTATATCAAAGAGTACAGTCTTTCATATACTTTGGATTCCGATCCTTTGACGGACGGAAATTTTGGTTATTTTGCGGTGAAGGACGACGCTTTTTGGGTGGAGTGGTACGATTCCTCCGACTTGGGTGAAGTGAAAAGCACCTATATTTACCAAGACAGAACCCTTTATTCCAACGTGGACGGTGCGGAATCGTGGACGTCCATGGATGCGGCAACGGCGAAGGCAACCCTGGAGTCTTTGGGAATCGTCTACCGTCAGTTGGAACTTTCCGATTTTGCCGAAAAGACCGTGTCGAAAAAGAACGACGGAACCTACGTGGTCTTTATCACCCTTACGCCTGAGGCACAGCAGCGCATTTCCGCCGTCGCTTTGGCGGAATGTGCGGAGCTTTCTTCCCAAAGAACCTTCCGCGGCGTCTCTCTTTCTTTGGCTTTTTCGGAAGACGGCACACCTCTGCGCAGTCAGTTGATCACCAACGTGGATATTGTTCAGAACGGTGTCGTTCGGGATTACCGCATGGAAGCGTATCTTAAATACGAGTCCTTTGACGCGTCTGCCGTAACCATCGAACTTCCCGACCGAATTTCGGAGCCGGAAGCCCCCTCTTCCGACGTCAACGATTCGATTCCCACCGTCGAAGGAAACTAAAGAGAAAAAACAATACGGCGATTCAGGAAAACCCTTCCTGAGTCGCCTTTTTTGTGGCAAAAAACAAAATAAAAAATGAACATAGTTTGAAGTTTTTTTTGAACCTCTTGCCAACTCGCCTTATATATAGTATAATTAAAACATAATATGGGGTACTGTCCCCTGTCTTTTCACATGGAGGAAAACTATGAAAAAGAAACTCACACTCATCCTCTCCCTCGTGTTGGTTCTTGCGGTTGCAATCTGCACCGCGGTATTCACCGGCGCAAACAGTGAATCTGCCGGTATTGTAACCTTTGTGGATACCAATGACGTCGAGACCGTCCTGACGGACGTTGCCGGCGGCGGCGCCACCACTCATAATGCCTTGGTCGGTTCCGTGTCTTACGACTACGATGCCAAGCAAGTGACTTTGAACGGTTTGAAGGGTAAATCTCTTAACCTGAACGTTCCTCAGGACTTTACCGTCACCGTGATCGGTGAAAATGCTTTGGGTACCGCGGATTCGACCGACGTCTTTGTGGTAAGCGGCGGAAAGGTCACCGTGACCGGTACCGGCAAGCTGACCTTGACGTCCAAGCAATACGGCTTTAAGCGCACCGATGCGGGACGCTACGTCCAGACCGGCGCTACCGTGGAAGTGATCAACGGCGCTTCAACCTACGCTTTCTACGTTACGTCCGGCGGTGTTGAGTTGACCGGCGGTACTTTGAAGATTTCCTCCCAAGCGCAATACACTTTGAATGCCGGAGGCGGCATTCTGGTTGACGGTGAAAATACCGTTTTGGAAGTCAATTCTCCCGAAAAAGATAACACCGTATTGCACAACGCTACCTTTGAAGTGAAAAACGGTACCGTCACTATTCGCGGCGGTGAAAACAGTATTAATCAAATCAATGCTCTCACCAAAGTTACCGGCGGTACGCTGACCGTTCACGCCGTGAACAAAAAGTACGGTATCCGCAGCGGTTCCCTTTTGGTAGAAGGCGGTACCGTCAACGCAGTTTCCGATTTGGAATACGCAATTTATACGGATAATGCCAACGGAATCGTTACCGTCAACGGCGGTACGTTGAACACCTATTATACGGACGCCAACGGCGAACACATGTCCAAGAAGGGGCTTTATTCCAAAGACGGCATTTACTTTAACGGCGGTTCGGTCAATACGATTGTTTCCGGCAGCGATGCCGTTTGTACCGACGGAATCCTTTCCATCACCGGTGGTGCGGTAACGTCCGAAGCCAAGACCAGCGACCGTGCTTTGTACGGAAAGAATATTACTATTTCTCAGGCAAAAACCGACGTTCCCACTGTGGTTAACGCTACGGCAAACGTTTTCGCCATCAATTCCAATGGCGCCGGCAATTCCGTCGAAATTACCGGCGGTACGGTGAACGTCACCGCAAGAGTCGGACGCGGAATCCAAGCCATGGACGACGGAACCGTGAAGATCTCCGGCGGTGCCGTAACGATAGATGCGACGAATGATACCGGTATTCAGGCGAAGAAATTGGAGATCTCCGGTGGTACCGTAGGCATAACCACCGCCAGCAACGCTATGACGATCACCGAAGAGTTGATTATCTCCGGCGGTAAGGTGACTGCGACGGCAAATAACACCGTTACTTGTCCCAAGATCACCATTTCCGAGGCTGATGCCAACGTCCCCACCGACGTTACCCTTACTTCCTCTCAGAACCATGCCATCCGCTGTGAAGGAATGCTGACCGTCTCCGGCGGTAAGCTGACGGCAACGGGGAAACCTCAAAGTGCCTATTACGGCGTCGTTGACGTTTACGCCTACGATCAAACCGGCGGTGACGTTACCATCAATATTGCAAACTCCCCCTCCAACGGTGTTGGTTTAATGTTCCGCAACAGCGATACCGTTTCCTCGAACTTCCAAGGCGGTACCTTGAACATCGTCGAAACCGTTCCCAGCACTGCTGCTCAAATCTACGCCATCTGGAGTAACAAGGCAGACCTGAACTTCTGCGGAACCGACGTGAAGGTTGACTTGACCGCTTCCGCCCGTACTGCGAGCCTCAACTCTGCCATTCGGACACAGCAAAGCGTGAAGATCAACGTTTCTGACGGCTCCATCGACGTTCGCGGAAACCAAAATACCACTCTGTTCCGTTGCGATGACACTTCCGTTTTGAATTTGACCGGCGGTGAAGTGACCGGTGTGACCGGATATTTCATCTCTACTTATAATACCGGCGCTCCCGTCATCAACGTGGGTGCTAACGCGAAGATCGACGTCTATTATTATAAATCGGTAGACGAAGGTCTGACCAACTATACGTTGAACGATTCCGCCACCTGGCTGACCAACGCTTCTTGGACTTCCGGCAAGAAGTGGCTGACCACGGCAAATTGGCTGAAGGACGGCTCTGCCACCAGAGTTCTTCTGACCCTTGCCGACAATTCCATCTATATGATGGACTTGATGGAAAACCGTTTCTATCCCAATGAAATCAATGCCAAATTTACCTTGTCCGCACAAGGTGAGTTGCTGAACCTGACCGGTTCCGACCTTCCTGTGGGTGAAGTTCTTAAATTGGAAGCCAACGGCAATCTGATTTTGAACGTTCCCGCTGGCAAGACCATCAATATTGGTAACGCCAATCAATCGGACGTTATTAACGTTTTCGGTTCTCTGACCGTTACCGGAGCAGGGAATCTGAACGTAGTTGCCGGCGGCAACGCCATCGTCTGCGGTAAAGATTATAATCAAAACGGTGCCGTAGTTACCTTGACGGTAAACGGTGCTCGCGGAGTTTACGCAATTGAAAAGATCAATATTACCGGCGGTACGTTGAAGGTTCTCGGCGGAAAGGCAAATCCCGCTTTGCATCCAGGAACCGAGCTGAACATTACCAATGCTCCCGGTTCTTTGACCTACGTAGAGTTGGACGCTTATGCTAACGCCGTTTATTCGGTGGATCAGGGAATTATCAATATTTCCGGTGATTTGTATGATGCCACCAACAAGACCGGCACTTACGTAAAGGTTCAATCCGCAAAAGACTACGGCATGCGCGTCGTTACCATCAATATTTCCGGCGGTACCGTGGACGTTTCCGCAACGGCCCCCTGTATTTACGGCTCCGCGGGTATCAACATCTCCGGCGGTAGCGTTACCGCAGAAGCCAGAACCGGTGCAAACGCCCTTCAGTCTTCCGGTGAGATCAACATTTCCGGCGGTACCGTAACGGCAACTGCACCCAACCGTGCCCTGCAAGCAAAGAACATCGTCATTAATGGTGGTACCGTGGTCGCTCGCGGTTCCAAGATTACCGATGCAAACTACCCCTTGATTTTGACAACCGAAAACCTGACCGTCAGCGGAGGAACCCTTGACGTCGAGGGTGAGGTATTGTATACTAAAAGCCTTATGACCATGAAGAATCTCTTCGTTACCGGCGGAACCGTAAAGGGTAATATCGTTAAATCCGCCGATGATGACGGAAGATTGTTTACAACCACCGAAGACGCTACGGTCAACGGCGGTACGCTTATCATTTCCGGGGAAGCGGTCAACCAAGCCCTTTACGTAGGTAAGGATTTCAATATCGCTCAGGACGAAGGGAAAACCACCACCGTTACCGTTAGCGGTAAAGCAAATCTTGTGTCCGGAGCTACGGTGAACGTTTCCGGCGGTACCGTTACCGTGACTGCTGCGAATGATTACGGCATCCGTGTTACCAACGTCAATATCAGCGGTGGTAACGTTACCGTTAATGCGAAAAGCGACGGCATCGGTGCTTCTGCTGCCTTCAACGTTTCCGGCGGTACCGTAACTTCTACGGTAACGGGATCTACTGCAATTACGTCCCCCAACGTTACCGTTAGCGGCGGTACCGTAAAAGCAAAAGCTACGGTCGACAATGCTCTTTCCGGAACCGGCGTTCTGAAAGTTTCTCAGGCGAATGCAACCGTTCCCACGGTTCTTGAGGCAAATGCCGGACGGAACTACGGTATGCTTATTAAATCCGGGGAAATTACCGGCGGTACCGTTACCGCAACGGCAGCCGCAGGCGGACGCGCCATTCAGGTCAGTGAAAAATTCTCCGTTTCCGGAAACGCCGTTGTGACTGCAACAGCAGCCAAGGACGTTGCCATTGAAGCTACCGAAATGACCTTCTCAGGTAACAGCAAAATTACCACTTCTTCTGCGTCCCCCGTCATCAACGGTAAGACGGCGGTGGAAATCTCCGGAAACGCTACGGTGAAATCCACTTCCACGAACGGCGCCAACGCTCTGAACGTTACCGGCGATCTGGTGATTAAAGATACGGCGAAAGTCGATCTGATCGGCGATAATTGCGGAGGAACCAACGGTACGCTGAACGCCTACGGTATGTATATGTACGGCGAAAAGGGTGAAAACGGACCTCAGGTCACCGTTACCATGAATTCCGCTCCCTTCGTCAAAGGACAGCTCCGTCAGCTCAGAGCCGTTCAATTTGCTCCTCCGGCTTACTACGAAGGTAAAGTTTTGCTGGAAGGCGGTAAGTTTGACGTTACTGTTAACAACAACTATAACGACTCTACCTACACTTACAACAACAAGGCAAACGACGTTTCCACAAACCGCACCTGCGGCTTCTACGTTTCCGCGGATATGGAGATCGTGGAATTTGCCGGAACCGACGTTACCGTAAACTGCAACACCCTGTTGAACAATTTCGAATCTTCCGGATTCATGTGGGTTGCCGGTGCTGATATTCTCGTTTCCGACGGTAATCTGAAGCTGAACAACCGTGACGCTCACGTCTACGCCATGTTCTACAATACCGGCAATGAAAGTCATATCGACTTGGTCGGCGGTAAGATCTTCGGGGGAGCGAAATACTTCTGGTATAATAATAACAGCGCACTGAACAACGTTCTCACGGTGAAACCCGGTGCCGAGATCGACTTCTGGTGTGCCAGCGGAAGCAGCCGTTATCTGGGAAGAAGCAACCCTCATAACGGAACCTATAACAATTGGTTTATGGAAGACGGTGTGGATTATCTCCGTTTCTGCTCTCTTACCGACAATTCCAGATTCCTGACCACCGGAACGGACGAAACCACCACTCAGGTGGAAATTACCCTTACAGAAGGGAATACGACCAAGACCTTTGTTCTGAACGCCGACAATCCCGCATATCCCTTCGGCGCTACCGCAGCAACGGCACAGGCATACTATACGCCCGACGGCGTCGTCACCTTGAACGGTTTGAAGGCAAATCTAATACGCTCTAACGGTGACGTGAAGTACAACTTGAAGGGAAGCAACGAAGTTTCCGGCAATGGTACGCATCGCGTTTGGGGTACCGGTAACATTGCCTTCTTGGGCGATGGTGCCGTGAACGTATCCGGTACGACCTACGTCATCTACTCTTACCGCGGCGACGAGATCCGCGTAGGTGAAAAGGCTCAGGTATTCGTTACCGCTACTTCCGGTAACGCCATCCACGTAAATCACACCGCGGAACCCAAAGTTTCCGTTGTCTTTACCGACGATGCCGTCGTAGGTCTTCAGACGAAGGGCCCCGGTGTTTATATCCGCGGTTACGAAACCTCCATTGACATTCTCGGAAATGCCAAAGTGGATATCAATTCTAAGAACTATGCGCTTCAAGCTCTCACCCCCGAAACCGGACTTTCTAAGGGAATCATTAACGTCTCAGACAATGCGAAGCTTACTTTAACCGGCACTTCCGGTTTGCAGACCTCCGGACAGATCTCTGCCATCAACGTTGGCGGAAATGCTGTGATCGATGCTACCTTGACCTCTAACGGATTCAATCAGACCGGTGCTGAAATCAGCGCAAACTTCAGCGGAAACGCTAAGGTGAACATTGCCAAAGGTACCGCCGATACCTACGCTCAGAACAGCAATTTGTTGGCTCTGGAAGGTGTAAAGCAAGGAAACTCCGTCAACGTATCTGAAAACGCTACCGTAATCTCCGGAACCGCGAAATACTGCTCCATCCGCAGTCAGATTACCGCAAAGGATGCGGAAGGTAAGGCAGTTGTCGGTGAATCTTCCCTTAACGTATCCGGAAACGCTATGTTTGAAGCGGATGCTGAGGGACAGACCGTTTACTTGATTGCAAACGCTGAGAACTCCGTCGGTGCCATCCGCGTCAAGGATAACGCGAACATGAACGTTATCAACCTCAGCGATACTGGTTATCCTGCAGTTCAGTATAACGCATATCAATCCATTCTGGAACTGACCACCAAGGGAACCGTCAACTTTATCGGCAGTGTTCCCGGAAACAACGGTCTTTTGAAGATCTCTCACGTTGCCGGTGGTAACAACAAGGTCCTTATTAAGGACGCTACGGTGAACGTTACCAACATTCAGAGTACCGAAAAGGAAACTCTGAACGCATCGGGAAATAACACCTATGCCGGAAATAAGTCCATTGCATTCTATCTGGTGGATGAATCCGAATTTGAAATCTGCGGCAGAGCAAAGTTGAATATTCACGTAGAACGCAACGGTAAGAAATATAAGAACTCCGCTTTCGGTTTCTATCTTACCGCCGCAAAAGCCGGAACCATGACTGTGAAGATCTCCGATAACGCTCAGGTCAACTGCGTTGCAGACGGTGATTCTGTTTTGGATATCGCTTCTGCAATCCAGGTGAAGAACTGTGACATTACCGTTACCGACAATGCAGTACTTCGCGGCACGGCTAAGGGTACGGCGCTCAACGCGCTCACCTTCGAAGGAACTTCTTCTTTGACCGTTGAAAAGTACGGACGCACCTACTTCACAGGAAACGAAAAGGGCAACGGTATTGCCGGTTACAACTCCAGCGCCAAGCCCACCGTCACCGTGAAAGACGGCGGTATCCTCCTTGCCACCGGTAAGGTTGCTACCAACATGAAGAACGGTACCTTCACCTACGCCGCTTCTAAGATGGAAGCCGGTGCAACCAAGGAAAAAGCCACCGAAATGAAACTTGACGTGTTGCCTCGCAACTACAACAAGTACGGTTACGTTCTTCTGACGGGTGATATGCCCAACCCCAACACTTCCGACTTGACTCTGCCCACCATCGTTGCAGTTACCGTTTTGGTTGCAGCTGCTGCGGTTGCTGTGGTAATCCTTCGGAAAAAGAAGAATCAGGCAAACTAAGTTAAGATGCTTCTGAAAAATTCCGTCGGCGTGATATCACGCCGACGGAAAAATTTTTATGGGAGAAAATCTTGCAATTTCTAAAAAATTGTGTTATAATAAAATACACATGGAAAAGAGGATTGCAATGAAAAAGACCTACGTCATTACGGGAATGTCCTGTGCTGCCTGTGCTCTTCGGGTGGAAAAAGCCGCCGCATCGGTCTCTGGAATCGGTGGGGCGTCGGTGAATTTTGCAACGGGAAAATTGACCGTTGAGCAGGGAAATGCCTCGGAAGAAGCGTTGTTTTCTGCCGTGCGCAAGGCGGGATACGGAATTCGCCACGGAAAAGAGACAGTGCCCCCGAAAAAAGATACGTTGAAAGTGCGATTGATTTTGTCTTCCGTATTCGCTCTTCCCTTGTTCTATCTCGCCATGGGTCCCATGGTGGGACTGTGGGTTCCGACCTTTCTTTCTCCCGATAAAAGTCCCTTGACATACGCCATCGTGCAACTAGTTTTGGCGCTTTGTTGTATGGTGATTGGTGAAACCTTTTATCGCAAGGGAATCCCTGCCCTGTTTCGAGGTCACCCCGACATGAACAGTCTCGTGGCGTTGGGAACGTTGGCGGGATTTTTTGCCAGCGTTTGGGCAACGGTGCGCATTGTCCAAGGAGACGTCCACGCGGCGCATCACGGTCTTTATTTTGAATCAGTGGGAGTGATTTTGACCCTCGTTACCTTGGGGAAGACTATGGAATCCCATTCCAAGCAAAAGACCTTTTCCGCCCTTCGCTCCCTGACGGCGTTGGCGCCTCAGACCGCATTCGTGGAACGAGACGGCGCGGTGGTTGAAGTCTCCGTGGAAGAGGTGCGCGTGGGCGAAATTGCCGTAGTTCGTCCGGGGGGACGGATTCCCGCCGACGGTACGGTGATATCCGGTGCCGCCGCAGTAGACGAATCCATGTTGACGGGGGAATCGGTTCCCGCGGAGAAAAAAGCGGGGGATACCGTATGGGCGGCAACGGTCAATACCAACGGTGAATTGCGCCTGCAAGTGACGGGCGTCGGTGCTGAAACGGTGCTGTCGGGTGTCATTCGTTTGGTGGAAGACGCCCAAGGAAACAAGGCTCCCGTGGCGCGATTGGCGGATAAAATCTCCGGCATCTTCGTCCCCACGGTTCTTGCCGTTGCCCTGTTGGCGTCGGTCGGTTGGTGGATTGCGGGGAAAGACGCTCCCTTTATCCTGAATATTTTCGTTTCCGTTTTGGTTATCGCTTGTCCCTGTGCTTTGGGATTGGCAACGCCTACCGCCATTTTGGTGGGAACGGGAAAAGGTGCGTCCAACGGAATTTTAATCAAAGGCGGCGATATTTTAGAGAAGACCCACGCTGTCGATACGGTGGTTTTTGACAAGACCGGAACCCTCACCGAGGGCAGACCTCACGTGACGCGGTTGCTTCCCGCAACGGGGTTTTCCGAAAACGAATTGTTATACGTTGCCGCAAGTGCCGAGGCGTCTTCCGAGCATCCCTTGGGGGAGGGAATTCTGTCGGCGGCAAAAGAGCGGGGAATCCATTGGTCTGACGCCACCGAGTTTGAAGCCTTGGGGGGATTCGGACTTCGTGCCCTTTTGAACGGAGAAGAAATTTATTTGGGCAACGCTCCTTTGATGGAACAATTTTTAACCATTCCCTCCGAGTTGATTTCCGCGGCGCAGGAAGGTTCTCTGCAAGGAGAAACGCCGGTCTTCGTGGCAAAATCAGGGCAAATGATGGGTCTGATTACCTTGGCAGACCGCGCCCGCCCCGAAAGTGCCGAGGGCGTTGCCATGCTGAAGGAAAAGGGAATCGAAGTGGTGATGCTGACGGGGGATCGTCGCGCCACCGCCCTTGCCGTAGCCTCAACCTTGGGCATTGACCGAGTGGAAGCCGAGGTGCTTCCTCACGAAAAGCACGGGGTGATCCGTCGCCTCAAAGAGGAAGGAAGAACCGTTGCCATGGTGGGTGACGGTATCAACGATGCTCCCGCTCTCGCCGAGGCAGACGTGGGTATCGCCGTAGGTTCGGGCACCGATATCGCCATTGATTCCGCCGATCTGGTACTCATGAAAAACGACCCGAGAAGCGTGGCTTGTGCCATCAAACTTTCTCGGGAAACCATGCGAAATATCCGTCAAAATCTCTTTTGGGCGTTCTTTTACAACGTTCTGGGAATTCCCGCGGCGGCGGGAATTCTGACCCTGTTCGGCGGACCCCTTTTGAACCCCATGATGGGTGCCGCCGCAATGTCTCTCTCCTCGGTCTTCGTGGTGGGAAACGCCTTGCGGCTGAATCGCTTAAATCTGATTTTGCCTTCCAAAAAAGAACCCCCTTGCACTTCCGATAACTGTAAAATTTTATCAGAACAGGAGAAACAAACCATGAAAACAACGAGACTGACCGTTTCCGATATGATGTGCGGTCATTGTGAAAAAGCCATTCGCACCGCTCTTTCCGCCCTGCCCGGCATCGTCGACGTCGCCGTCGACCTGACGGCAAAAACCGTCACCGTCACCCACGACGATTCCGTCACCCCGCAACAACTCCTCGACACCGTCGCCGCACAAGATTTTCATCCTGAACTATAAAATTGGTAAAGATACCGCCCGCATATCAAATGCGGGCGGCGTGCTTTACGGGTAAGTAATAATTGTCAAGGGCTTTTTTGTTTTTTTTGCATAGTCTATGGTGTATTTTGCCCCGCGGGATTTTCCGTCCCATACGACGAGAATCTCGTCTGCGATATCTACAATTTGCTCGTTTCGTTTGAGCGGTGCGGATTTTCCATACAATCTGTATTGGGGGCGTAGGATCAGTTTTGAAATTTTTTGTTGGTCTGCGAAGGTTTCCGCCAAAGAATCAATTCCTTTTGCACCGCCGCTGATGATGAGTTCTGTTTCTGTGGGGACGACTTCCGATAAGTTAAAGTTTTCGATGCTTCTTGAACCGGCAATTAACAGTTTTATAAATACCACTCCTTTTGTGTATGCTTATATAAGTATACACTTAAATATGGGAATTGTCAAGAAGAGATATATTTATTAGAATATATCTTGAGAGGAAGTGGTAAAATGGTTCGGTTAACTGTGAAAGAATATCTTGACCGTTGCGGAATTACTCGGTATGAGGTTTCAAAGAGAACCGGAATTCGGTTTCAGATTATTGATAATTACTATAAGAATAAGGTTGTGCGGTACGACAGTTATGTCCTTGACCGAATTTGTGAGGCTCTTGGGTGTGACGTATCTGATTTAATTGAATATAAGAAATAAAAATAACTCCGTGAATTATTCTTTCACGGAGTCATTTTTTATCAGTTCGTTGACCGTCTCCCGTGCCAAAATCAGTCCGGCGCAGGCGGGGACGAAGATGACGCTTCCCGGGGCGTGGCGGGTGGACGTTTCGTCGGGAACCACCACTTTTTTGGGTTCTTCTTCCGAGTAGACCACCTTCAATCGGGGGATATTGCGTTGCTTCAATTCTTTTCGCAGAATGCGTGCCATGGGGCACCCTTGGGTCTTGTATAGGTCGGTGACTTTCAATAGAGTGGGGTCGGTCTTGTTGCCCGTTCCCATGGAAGAAACGATGGGCACGTTTTGTGCCGTGGCTTGGCAAATCAAGTGAATTTTGGACGTCATGGTGTCAATGGCGTCGATGATATAATCGAATTGGGAAAGGTCGATTTTATGGGCGTTTTCCGGAGTGTAAAACAAATCGACGGTATGGACGGTGCAGTCGGGGGCGACTGATAACACCCGCTCTTTGGTGACGTCGGTTTTTTTGTTTCCCACCGTTTGTACCGTGGCGCACAGTTGACGGTTCAGATTGGTTTCGGAAAAGACGTCGCAGTCGATTAAGGTCAATTCGCCCACGCCGCTGCGCGCCAATCCTTCCACGGCAAATCCGCCTACCCCTCCTAATCCGAAGACGGCAACGTGGGAACGTTTCAATTTTAAAAGGGCGTCTTTGCCCAACAACAATTCGGTTCGTTGTAATCGGTTCATAACAATCTCCTTACCTCTCTATTATACCGCGTTTTTGTGCTTCTGTCAAGACGTTGTATAATTTTTGGAAAAGCGGGTGAAACTATGGGCAAGAACTGATAAGGAGCATTGTTATGAGTAAATTTTACCGAAACAGTAACGGTCTTTTGCGATCTTTAACCAAGGGAAGCGGTCTATATCTTCTGATGGGGGGTTCCGCCTTGTTGGTGGTGTGCGTGGCGGCGCTTTTCTTTGCCCCCGACGGGGGAGAGCAGGAGGTTTCCCTTCCCACCGACACATTGGCTCAGATTTCTTCCGTGGAACAGAGCGACAATATTCAAACCGACGGTTCCGACGCGTCTCTGACGGACGACGGGGAAGCCGATGCCAACGTCAACGCCCCCGTGGACGACGAAACCGAGCCGGTGCAGGACGTCGCCATGATTCTTCCCGTTTCGGGAACGGTAGGCACGGATTTTTCTCTGACCGTTCCGGTCTTTTCCGAGACTATGAACGATTGGCGGGTGCATCAGGGCATTGATTATCTCACCGAGGGCGAAGTTGAGGTGGTTGCCGTTGCCGACGGCATTGTGGAAAACGTCTATACCTCGGAATTGATGGGTTTGACGGTGGAAATTCGACATCAAGATAAGACCCTGTCCGTCTATCAATCTCTTTCGGGGGAAGCTCGGGTCATTAACGGACAAGAAGTGAAGCAGGGCGACGTTTTGGGGTTGACGGGAGTTACTGCCGACAGCGAATGTCTCATGGGGAATCATCTGCATTTTGCCCTGATTCGCGACGGCGTCTATTTGGATCCCAATTCCCGATTTGCTTCCTGAAGGGTTGCGTTGGGGTAAAAAGTTGCAAGAATCCTTTTATAATCGGCGCCCTGCTTTGCCATTTCGTTGGCACCGTATAACGACATCCCCGCGCCGTCTCCCTGCCCTTTGCAGAAAAAGGTAACAGTGTTTGCCGATACCGATAGGGTAAAGGCGGGGGAGGGCAGAGAAAAGCGTTGCATCATTTCCAAACCTGACAATACCGTATTGCCCGAAGCGACGGAATCCACTCTGCTGCTTTGGGCATTTTTTACGGTGAGAGACGCTCCGTACTTGGGGAAGACCGCCGCAAAGTCTTCCAAGGGAACCGTTACGGTGGTTTCAAAGGCGTTTGCCGTTTCGTCCAAGGGACATTCCACGCCGCCTTCCGTTTTGCCCCAAGAAAGGGGAAAGGTGTCAGCGTCGGAATATACGGCGCCGTCTTTGGTTAAAATCCCCCCCCAAGTTTCGGAGACCGCTTGTTGCATCTGTGCCCAATATTGGGAGAAGAAGTAATCCCCCCACGATTCCTTCGCTTCTTCGGGGGTGATGACGTTCATGGCGTCGGCAGTACCCGTTTCCTCGTAGGTTTTTGCTAAGTTTGTGGCGGCGGAAACGGCGGCGGCTTTGAGGGTTTCGAGGTGGTACCCTTGAATCTCCATAGCTCCTACGGCGCCTAAAATCAGATCCGCCGTCACCCGTTCTTCCCCTTGGTACGGAATTTTTTCGGGGAGGGATAAGGCGGGAGTTTGTTCTTTGTCGGGCACGATTCCGAGACACAGAATGGGCGAAAAAAAGAACAAAAGGGTAAAGAGTGATAAAAAAGTCAGAAAAGGACGCATAAAAATCCTCGCAATCTCTTGACGAATCTGAAAAAATATGGTATAATATACGATAATATAAAATTTACAATGAGTTATTGTACCCACGCCGTTGCGGCGGGGAAGTACCTATGGAGGCTGGTTCTCATGTTTGAGACGCAAAAGGAAAAAGATTTGGTGATCGGTCGGCTGTGTGAAGATTACCGCGCCAACAATTTTATAGATCCCCACGTTTACGAAAATTATAAGATCAAGCGGGGGCTTCGGGAACCTGACGGTTCCGGCGTTATGGCGGGTGCGACACGTATCT
>JAZSJP010000103.1:0-2534 GCA_045534395.1 Eubacteriales bacterium
CGCTCAGTACGACGGTAAGATCATCACTTCCGAAAATTACTTCACCGGCGACGTCGGCGGTAAGTACTACGTTTGGAAGACTACCAACTGCGACCACCTCAAAGGCTGGCAGATGTTCGGCAAAGACGGTAGAATGATCACCGAATAATTGTTAAAACAACAATTATAAAACAACGATCCGGCTCCCGAAAATCGGGAGCCGGTGGTTGTTTATAAAAATATCACCCCAAAAATTAAGGACTTTGGGGTGATTTCTTATTTATTGCTTTTTATCTTTCATGAAGTTCTTCATACGAACCGAGTGGTCGAGAATCCGTTTTCTGAGGCGGATTGTTTTCGGTGTTACTTCCACTAATTCGTCGTCGGCGATAAATTCCAAGGATTGTTCCAAACTTAAAGTTCTGGGGGGAACGAGGCGCAGGGCTTCGTCCTTTCCGGCAGAGCGAATGGCGGTCATGTGCTTTTTCTTACAGACGTTGACTACAATGTCGTTCTGTCGGCTGGCTTCGCCTACGATCATGCCGCCGTAAACTTCCACACCGGAGCCGATGAACATTGCTCCCGAATCCTGAGAATAAAACATACCGTAATTGGTGGTATCTCCCGTTTCGTAAGCGACCAAAGAACCGTTGAGCCGACGGGGGATATCGCCTTTAAAAGGCGCGTAAGAGTCGAAAATCGAGCTCATAATGCCTTCTCCGCGAGTGTCGGTCATAAATTCACTGCGATATCCGAACAAACCGCGGGCGGGAACAATAAATTCCAACCGCGTGCGATCTCCAACTTGGGTCATAGACGTCAATTCGCCTTTACGGTATCCCATCTTCTCCATGACGGCTCCCACGGAATCGGCGGGGACGTCCACCACAAGTCGTTCCATAGGCTCGGAGAGAACACCGTCAATTTCTTTATATAACACTTTGGGTGTGCTGACTTGGAATTCAAACCCTTCCCGACGCATGTTTTCAATCAAAATAGAAAGGTGCATTTCACCTCGTCCGCAAACTTTAAAGGCTTCGGTGGAGTCGGTGTCGCTAACCCGCAAGGAGACGTCTTTCAGCAATTCTTTGTACAACCGTGCCCGCAGATTACGGGACGTAACGTATTTTCCTTCCCGACCGGCAAAGGGAGAGTCGTTGACCATAAAGGTCATTTCCATGGTGGGTTCGGAAATTTTGACGAAGGGCAAGGGTTCTACCGCATCGGGCGCGCAGATGGTATCTCCGATGGTAACGCTTTCGATTCCCGAAACGCACACGATATCTCCCGGCTTTGCTTCGGTGCAAGGAACACGGTTCAACCCCTCAAACTGATACATGGAAACGATTCTCGCCTTGGAATTGGGTCTCGAGCCGTGATAGTCGCACAGAACCACGTCCTGATTGATTTTCATGTTTCCGCGCTCGACGCGACCGATGGCGATGCGTCCTACGTATTCGTTATAGTCGATGGAGGAGACCAGCATCTGCAAAGGTGCGTCTTCTTCTCCTTGCGGCGGGTCAAAATAGTCTACGATGGCGTCCAAAAGAGGCTTGAAATCTTTCATTTCCGTGTCGGGAGAAAGTCCCGCAACGCCGGTCCTTCCCGATGCAAAAATAACGGGAGAATCCAACTGTTCGTCGGTGGCGTCCAAGTCCATTAACAGTTCCAAAACTTCGTCTACCACTTCCGTGGGACGGGCGTCGGGACGGTCGACTTTGTTAACCACTACGATGACTTTATGCCCTAATTCCAAGGCTTTTTGAAGTACAAAGCGGGTCTGAGGCATAGGACCTTCAAAGGCGTCTACCAACAACAAAACGCCGTTGACCATTTTTAAAATGCGTTCCACCTCGCCACCGAAATCGGCGTGCCCCGGAGTGTCCACAATGTTGATTTTCGTATCTCTGTATTTCACTGCCGTATTTTTGGCAAGAATGGTGATGCCCCGCTCCCGTTCAATGGCGTTGGAGTCCATCACGCGGTCGTTTACTTCCTGATTTTCACGGAAAACGCCGCCTTGCTTCAGCATTTCGTCAACCAGGGTAGTCTTGCCGTGGTCAACGTGGGCGATGATGGCAATATTTCTTAAATCTTCACGGATCATGGAAATTCTTCCTTCCTGTGCTTTATATATTATAATCATTTATTATACTTCAAATTTGTCAAAAAATCAATAGAATTCAAGAAAATTTACCAATTTTTTGCAAAACAGTCTCCGAATTTCTTCGGAGACTTTTTTATTATGTATAACTTCTGTCAATTTGAATGACTGCCCGAAGAGCATCGTATTTTTCGGAAATCAGCTTACAGATTTTCTCTCGCGCCTCTTCTTCGGTCAACTTGCTGTCGAAGGGCAAAACTGCATCAAAAATCACGTTGGTGTGGGTGGGGCCGGGGACGGCTCGGAAATCGTGAATGGTGATCCCCGGATGCACCGTTTTTACCGCTTCCGCAATTTCCTTGCGTAACGTCAGGGTTGTTTCATCATCGGTTCGAATGGGATCCATGTGGATGACGGCAATGCATCCCAAAGTCGTGGTAATTTCCTGCTC
>JAZSJP010000060.1:0-4106 GCA_045534395.1 Eubacteriales bacterium
CAGGACAAACCGATCCCGTTGGGGGTTCTTGGGATTTTCGGGGGTAATATTCATTTCTTCATTGTACAGTACCGCCAAAATATCGGTACAGGACAGCGATCCGCCGGGGTGGCCGCTTTTTGCGTGATACAGAGACGTCACAATCAATTTGCGCATCTCCAAAGCCATGCGTTCGGTATTCATGCTTTTCTTCTCCTATATTCTCCCATAAAGGGCATATATTCTGTATATAGTATAACATAAAAAAAAAGAAATTGCAAGGGCAAAAATAAAGATTCCGAAATTTTGTCTATTTTTTTAAAATTCGGCTTGCAATTCTGCAAAAAATGTGCTATACTGAGACAAACACAACAACGAAAGGACGCCTATGAAACGGAAAAAGAAACCTTCCGGGATTTCCCGTCTGCTTTTGATCCTTCTCATTTTCCTTCTTGCCGTGGGAGCCGTAGTGCTGATGACAAATCATTTTTCTGCTCCTCCCAAAGACGATCCGTCCTCGGAACAAGGGGGACAACCGTCTCCCGGCACCGAAGCCGAAAGTCAAAACACCACCGAGAACGGCATCGACCTTGCGTCGTTAAAAGCGCTGGCAGCCGCGGAATATGCAAAACAGACCTTTGACGCGGAATATCTCGCGGTCTATGATCTGACGGCAAATACCGTACTGTTTGAAAAGAACGCTCAAAACAAAATAACCGCCGCTTCAACGACCAAACTTCTAACGGCATTGACCCTTTTGGAACACGTCAGTCAAGACACGGTTTTCACCGTGGGGAGTGAACTGTCTTTGGTGGGTTCGGGGTCTTCTTCGGCAGACTTGGTTTTGGGGCAAAAACTGACGGTGGAACAAATTTTAGACGCCCTTTTGATTCCCTCGGGAAACGACGCGGCATACGTTATCGCCGCTCACGTGGGCAGGAATCTTTCCAAAGATCCCCAAATTACCGACCGAGACGCCGTCAACGCATTTTTGGAAAAGATGAACGACAAAGCCAAAGCTTTGGGAGTGAAAAACTCCCTGTTCTCCTGTCCCGACGGCTATCCCGACGGAAAGCAATACACAACCGCGGAAGACATGCTTCTCATTGCCGTTGCGGCGGCAAAAAATGAAACAATTCGCAAAACCGTAGAAAAGACCTATGCCGAAATCAAATTAAGCGACGGAACCGTATTGGGATACGTCAACACCAACCAACTGATGGTGCCTTCGTCTTCCTATTATTACGAAGGAACCTTCGGCATGAAAACCGGCTCTACACCCGGCGCCGGGCAATGCCTCATTGCGGGAGCCACCGCCTACGGGCACGACCTGATTGTGGCACTCTTCAAAGCCCCCGACAACGCCGCCCGCTACACCGACGCCCGCAACGCCTTTGACGCCGGTTTTGAAGCGGTTCGCAAGGCACAGAAAAAATAAGATTCGGAGACCGCAATGAAAAACAAACGGATTCAAAACTTGATTTTGGCGGCAATGTTTCTCGCCGTGGGATTGGTACTTCCCTTCTTTACGGGACAAATCAAACAAATCGGCGATATGCTCCTTCCCATGCACCTTCCCGTAATGTTGTGCGGTCTGGTCTGCGGTTGGAAATACGGTGGCGCGGTAGGGTTGATTTTGCCCCTGCTCCGTTCCGTCACCTTTGGCATGCCGCCTCTATATCCCAACGCCCTGACCATGGCGGCGGAACTGTGCGCGTACGGTCTTCTCATAGGGATCTTTTATAGGATTTTCCCAAAGAAAAACCTACTTGCCATTTACGCAAGCCTGATTCTTTCCATGTTGGGAGGACGCGTGGTTTGGGGAGTGGCAAAGACGGTACTGCTGGGACTTTCCGGCAAAGGATTTTCCCTTGCCGCCTTTTGGGCAGGGGGATTCGTCGAAGCCTTGCCCGGCATCGTATTGCAGTTAATCCTCGTTCCCCCCTTAGCCCTTTTGATGCTGCGAATAACGAACCGAAAAAGAAAATAAATACAAAAAAGAGAGTGGGTCAGCACTCTCTTTTTTGCATCATTATAACAATTTTACCTATTCGATTCCAAGGGCGTCTTTTGCGAGGCGATCCGCCATTTCATTGTACTTAACGCCGGTATGAGCGGCAATCTTCTCAAAGGTCACGTTCAAAACGCCCCGATAGGATTCGGCAACGGCAATATACTCCCGCGCCACAAAGGAAGACGCCTTCCATTCCCCCTGAAACCAAGCAGAAATCCCATTGTAATCGTGACAGACGCGGAGATTTTTGTATCCCATCTCTTCGGCACGGCGGAAGGCCGTCATGGTGGCGCGCAATTCTCCCGCAACGTTTCGGGCGGTGACGGCCTCGGGGTGATCTCCCCAACCGTTTTCGGTCAACTCCCGTCCGTCGTCGGTCAAAAGTACGCAACCAAAACCGTAGCGCTTGGTTTTTGCATCGTAACTTCCGTCCACAAAGGCAACCAACGTACCTTTTGGTACCGGATACGGCTCTTCTTCCGAAGGAGCACTTTTTTTACGGGGAGGTTTGGAACGTGATGCAACTTCCGGTTCCCCCTCCGAGCAAAGAGCCGGGGTTGAATCTCCCATCTTCAGATAGGCTTCTGCCTCTTCAAAGGTGGGAAAAGACTTATATTTTGCGCCCGCAACACCGTGAATCATGGGTTCACATTCCGCCCAAGTCTTATAAATTCCGGGAGTTACTCCCACCCGCACGGCGTAGAACTTCGGTTTCGCCATAAAATCTCCTTATTTTATGAATAACAAGACAGCACAGGGGATAAAAACTTTCCTCTGTGCCGTTATGCTCTGTTTGGGTATTCACTTATCAGACTGCTCTCTGTACCTTACCGGAACGCAGGCAGGCAGTGCAAGCGTGAACGTGCTTCACCTGACCGTTGACGACGGCCTTGACACGTCTGACATTGGGTTTCCAAGTACGATTGGAACGTCTGTGGGAGTGAGAGATCTTGATGCCGAAAGCGACATCCTTGCCACAGTAATCACATTTTGCCATTCTTTCCACCTCCAAGCGTGTGTGTTCATTCAGCACGAACCATTATAGCAGAAAAAGATGCAAATTGCAATACAATTAACAAAAAATTCATAAATTTGTCGGAACCCACGGGACAAGAGGGGTTGAAAAAAGCAAAAAAATATGTTATTATATTTAAGTATAATATATTAAAGAAGAGGGAACCATTTTGTCGAAAGAAAATATCGCCGGGAGCGTAATTCCCGAAAATCGTCTGCGCCGATTGGAATTGCAAGGCTTTAAGTCTTTCCCGGACAAGACCGTCATTGAATTTCGTGAAGGAATTACTGCCATCGTAGGCCCCAACGGAAGCGGAAAGAGTAATCTTGCCGACGCTCTCCGCTGGGTTTTGGGAGAAACCTCCACGAAAACCTTGCGCGGTGCAAAAATGGAAGACGTTATTTTTAACGGAACAAAGGAACGCAAGCCCATGGGCTATGCGGAAGTCTCCATCGTTCTGGATAATACCGACCGCATGTTTGACATTGATTACGCGGAATTGGTGGTCACCCGCCGTTTCTATCGTTCGGGAGACAGCGAATATCTGTTGAATCGCGCCCCCGTCCGTCTGCGGGATATTCGGGAACTGTTCCGGGATACGGGATTGGGACGAGACGGCTATTCGGTCATCGGCCAGGGCATGATTACGGAAATCATCAAAGCCAAGCCGGCAGACCGCCGTTTTCTTTTTGAAGAAGCCGCCGGTATTGCGGGATTGAAATTCAAAAAAGAAGAAAGTGCCCGCAAACTTCATCAAGCGGAAGAAAACCTCGTGCGGGTCGGAGATATCATTACCGAACTTGCCGACCGCATTCCGTCCTTGGAACACAAGTCCAAAAACGCCCGTAAATTTTTGGATTACAGCGCCGAAAAGAAAGATTTGGAATTATTCGTTTGGCAAAAGCAATCGGAAAAATACGGCGAGGAATTGGGAAAAGCCGTAGAAGTTAAAAAGACCTTTGACGACCAGCTGGAAGCCTCGGCGGAATATTTTGCCAAGGCGGAAGAAACGGAAGAATTGCAAAATCAGTAAATCCGTCAGTCGAGCGCTCCCATGGACGAAGAACACCGCCGCAAATCGGAGACCGAAGCCCAAGC
>JAZSJP010000035.1:0-2306 GCA_045534395.1 Eubacteriales bacterium
ATTGGGGATGAAGCAGGGTATCCAGGTTACGGGGATCGATCATCTGAACGGCTTCCGCCTTGGTCTTATGACCTTCGGCAACCAGGTCAACGGCGATCTGGAGAGCAGCCTGAGCGGGTCTCTTACCGTTACGGGTCTGAAGCATATAGAGTTTACGGTCTTCAACGGTAAATTCCATATCCTGCATGTCGTGATAGTGATTTTCCAAAGTTTTGCAAACATCCTGTCATTGAACGAAAGCTTCGGGGAATTTTTCAGCCATCTGAGCGATGGGCATGGGAGTACGAACACCGGCAACGACGTCTTCACCCTGAGCGTTGACCAAGAATTCACCCATCAGTTTCTTTTCACCGGTAGCGGGATCACGGGTAAAGGCAACGCCGGTACCGCAGTTGTCTCCCATGTTACCGAACGCCATCATCTGAACGTTAACGGCAGTACCCCAAGAATAGGGAATGTCGTTATCACGACGGTAAACGTTGGCACGGGGGTTGTCCCAAGAACGGAAAACGGCTTTAATGGCGCCCATGAGCTGTTCCTTGGGATCGGTGGGGAAGTCGGAACCGATCTTTGCTTTGTATTCTGCCTTGAACTGAGAAGCGAGTTTCTTCAGATCGTCAGCGGTCAGTTCAACGTCGAACTTAATGCCTTTGGCTTCCTTCATTTCGTCGATAAGTTGTTCGAAATACTTCTTACCAACTTCCATAACGACGTCGGAATACATTTGAATGAAGCGTCTGTAACAATCCCAAGCCCAACGGGGATTGCCGGACTTTGCTGCCATAGCTTCGACAACGTCTTCATTCAGACCCAGGTTCAGGATGGTATCCATCATACCGGGCATGGAAGCGCGGGCGCCGGAACGAACGGAAACGAGAAGGGGATTTTCCTTATCGCCGAATTTCTTACCGGTGATGCCTTCCATCTTAACGATATTTTCTTCGATCTCCGCCATGATTTCGGGAGCGATTTGCTTTCCGTCATCATAGTAACGGGTGCAGGCTTCGGTAGTAACGGTGAAGCCTTGGGGAACGGGAAGACCGATAGCGGTCATTTCGGCAAGGTTTGCACCTTTACCGCCCAGCAGATTGCGCATGTCCTTGTTCCCTTCAGAGAACAAATATACATACTTCGTGCTCATTTGATTTCCTCCTATGAATTAAGGTTAAAATAAACATATTATTTTTGCCGTCATACATTATAACATATTTTTATTAAGAACGCAAGGTTTTTTCAGTTTTTTTAAGAAAAAGAAGAAAATATTTCACAAAATCAGCCAAAAAAGGCTCTTTTCAGAAAAAAAATTACGGAAACTTTGTAAAATCACCCGGAACTGCTTGAAATTGTCACAAAAATCATGTATAATGTATATTTGTAGTAAAGCATACGGAGGTAGCCATGGACGGTATTATCGTCGGGCTTGGAAATCCCGGAAAAAAATATGAATCTACCCGCCACAACGTAGGGTGGATGGCTTTGGACGCCTTTGCGGAAGAGCAAGGTGTCACCATAAACAGAATCCGCTTTCGTGCTTTGTGTGGAGAATGCGCGATAAACGGAAAAAATTTTCTGTTGCTCAAACCGCAGACCTTTATGAATCTTTCGGGGGAAGCAGTTTCGGAAGCATGCAATTATTATAACATTCCCCCGGAAAAAGTTATCGTCGTGTGCGATGACGTAGCGTTGCCTTTTAATCGGATTCGGATCCGCAACAAAGGAAGCGCCGGCGGACACAACGGACTGAAAAATATTATTTCCCTACTCAACAGCGACGCCTTCGTGCGGGTGCGCATCGGGGTATCTGATCGCGCCGATTTAACGACGGATTTGGCAGATTGGGTTTTGGGTTCCTTTTCCGGCACGGAAAAGAAAAAACTTTCGGAGCGTTTCAAAGACACCAATGAGATTCTGAAACTCATTTTAAAAGGTCAGCTCAACGATGCTATGAGCCGATACAACGGAGATCCGAAATGAATGAAATCATCGGAAAATTGACGTTACTTCCCGAATACGACGGATTGGAGCAGGCAGTCTCACAGGGGCATACTTGCGCCGTTTTCGGAGTTGACGCACAAAAACCGTATTTTGCAGATATTTTACAACGCCGGCTGACAAAGCGGGCGTTTGTTGTGGTTCCCGACGAACAGGCGGCACGCTCGGTAATTCGTACCTGGGACGCTCTGGATACGGGAACCTTTTATTTTTCGCCGAAAGACTACACTTTTCGTGATATGGAAAGCGTTTCGCGTTTTGTAGAGAATCAGCGCATCGAGGTCATTGCAAAAATTCGAAGATGCGTTTTTGAA
>JAZSJP010000134.1:0-3036 GCA_045534395.1 Eubacteriales bacterium
CTTGGGAACAAAGGTGGAAAGACTAATGGTCACCGAAACGCCTTTTCCGTTCTTTTTGAGCTTGAGTTGATAATAGAAGTCGGAGGCCAAGCGGTCTTAGGAAGACAATACTAATGGCCAACTCCTTGGCTCACAGAACGACATGGCTACGATCCGACTTCTTGGGAACAAAGGTGGAAAGACTAATGGTCACCGAAACGCCTTTTCCGTTCTTTTTGAGCTTGAGTTGATAATAGTAATCCACGATCCGTTGTGCCAAATCGGCGATGCCCAAAATATCCTCGTCGGTTTCCGTGGGCAATCCAATCATGAAATACAGTTTTACTGCCGAATTTCCGCCGTTAAAGGCAATGCGGCAAGATTCAAAAATATCTTCTTCCGTAATATTCTTGTTGATTACGTCTCTCAACCGTTGGGTGCCCGCTTCGGGCGCAAAGGTTAGCCCCGAAGAGCGCACGGTGCGTAATTTTTTCAGCAATTCGTCGGAAAAATTGTCAATGCGCAGAGAAGGCAACGCCAAATTGATCTTCCGCGGCGTGCAGTAATCCAAGAGCATATCGGCAAACTGCGGCAGTTTTTCATAGTCACTGCTGGAAAGAGAGGTCAGGGAAATTTCATCGTATCCCGTGGACTGAGATAACTTTTTGATGTTTTCCATCATGACTTCCGGAGATTTTTGGCGGAAGGGACGGTAGATCATACCCGCCTGACAGAAACGGCACCCACGAATACAGCCCCGCATAATTTCCATGGAAATGCGGTCGTGAATAACTTTAGCATTGGGAACGATCAACTTTTCTGGATAAGGCACCTTGTTCAGATCTTTGATAATGCGTCGCCGCACCTTGATCTCACGGTTGTGAAGGGAGGGTACGTAGCAAGATTCCAAAGAATCTGCTTTTTTCAAGAATTCTTGCTTGTTTCCCTTGCATTCCTGCCAAAGATCCACTAACTCAAGCAGGGTCTCTTCCCCTTCTCCGATGTTGAACAGATCAACAAAATCCGCCATAGGCTCGGGATTGACCGTGCAAGGTCCCCCCGCAATGACTACCGGCATATCGTCGGTTCGCTCCCGGGCAAGGACAGGTAATCCCGCCAGATCAAGCATATTCAATACGTTGGTGTAACTCAATTCATATTGAAGGGTAAACCCGATAAAATCAAAATCTTTGATGGGATCCCGACTTTCCAACCCAAAGAGAGGGACGTTCTTTTTCCGCATCAATTCTTCCATGTCCGGTGCCGGCGTAAAGACGCGCTCACACCAAATATCGTCTCTTTGATTTAAAATATCGTACAAAATCTTGATTCCCAAATGCGACATTGCAACGTCGTATAAATCGGGAAAACAAAAGGCAAAGCGGGTCTGAACGGCATTTTTGTCCTTCACGATGCTGTTCATTTCTCCGCCGCTGTACCAAGCAGGGTTTTTGACCCGAAGCAGAAGTCGTTCCAGTTCCATACGTCTCTCCTAATATTAATCTGCTTCCCATTATACAACATTTTTGACGAAATTGCAAGAGTTTTCAAAAATGGTTCGAAATGTTGCTTTAGTCTTGACAAATAAACCAATTTGTAGTAAAATAAATGTATATAATAAACGCACATACGCAACGGAGGGTCTGTATGAAATCAACCAAAGGTTTGTTGCACTCGCTTTTTTGCGGCGTGCTCTGTTTGATTTTTGCTTTGTCTCTTTCGGTTTCCGCTTTTGCCGTTACCGATTCCGAGACAAGTTCTTCTTCGAATAACACTTCTTCGTCTGAGCAGACCGCCGATTCTTCTCGGATTCAAGCGGCATATTCTTTTGACGATAAAAAAAATCTCGCGGCAGACGTGGGGAACAAATATCCCCTTTCTACCAAGGAATTCGGTTCGGCTCTTCTGAAATCCGCAACGGGTCGTCATAACTCCGGGATGAGCGGATACGTCCACGTGAAGAGTTCCTTGTTTGATTCCCTTTCCGAGCTTTCCTTCGCTTTTTGGTTGAATACAACCGTCGCCGAAGCCAAGGGGACCGACACGCTGTTTTTGGTTCGGAGCGCAAAATTCAATCTTCTTCAGTTGCAGTTTTTGTCCGAGGGGAACAGCGTTTACCTGCGCCTGACCGCTTCCGACGGTGAAAAATCGGCAATCTGCACCTACGACGTTACCGAGGTTCTGTCCGAAGAATCTTCTTGGACGCATCTTGCGTTCACCTATAAAAAATCCGGCACGGTCTCTCTGACGACCCTTTACGTCAACGGAAAAACATCAGGAACTTCCGCTTCCACGAAATTCGTCGACCTTTCCAAGGTCAAATGCAAGGACGCGGCGTTCCACGGAATTACCGCAGACGACCTCTATTTCACCAACGCTGCTCTGGAACCGACGAAAATCACGTCCCTGATGAATCAATCCGTTGATGCTTTTTACACGAGAGAAGCCAACGCCATGAATGGAGAGGACAGCAATCCCAATCCCCCCGACGGTTCCGTTCTTCCCACCGACAAACATTCCTATACGTGGGCGGCGTACCTGTTTGACGGAACCTTTGCCGCCGGAACCGACTATCATTCCGGAGATATTCCCGCAACGGCAAGCGCCTCTTGTACGTTAATCGACACGGCAAAACTGTCGGAAAAATTCGGATACGCCATGATTCGGAAAGAGGGCACCGTTCCCGACGCTTATTTAACCTTGGATTCCCGTCTTTTGTACGGACAGACTTCCTTCACCTTCTCTTGTTGGGTCTATCGCAACGGGACGGAAACGGAAACCGAAGAGTGTCTCTTGGATCTGACGGGAACGGGCGTTTTGTGTTTTTCTCCTTACGCGAGCGAATCTTCTTCGTCCCTGTCTGCGTTTTTGGAATATACCGACGCTCGGGGAAAACTGCAACGCAAAGACATTCAGAACGGCACTCCCGCAGCGCCGAAAAACAAATGGGTCCATTACGCTTTGACGGTGACCGAGACGGGAGAAATTATCATTTATATTGGAGGCGTTGCTTAGGAGTTGATTCTCACCGGCGTCAATCCCGCTTCCTTGGCGTTT
>JAZSJP010000088.1:0-2467 GCA_045534395.1 Eubacteriales bacterium
TGACGATAAAAAAGCGGCGGAACTGGAAGAAAAATTCCGGGAAAACCGCTTCGACTTCAACGATTTTCTTGATTCTCTCGACCAGATGAAAAACATGGGTCCCATGGACGACCTGGTCAAGATGATTCCCGGAATGAACCTTCCGAAAAACGCGGATTTCCACGTGGACGAAAAGCAGATCGCCCGCACGGAAGCGTTGGTTCTGTCCATGACTGCCAAGGAACGGGAAAACCCCGACATCATCAATCCTTCCCGGAAACGGCGGATCGCCGCAGGGGCAGGCATGAAAGTGGAGGACGTGAACCGTCTTTTGAACAGCTTCTCCCAAATGAAGCAGATGATGAAAAAATTCGGCGGCGGCCACAAGAATCCCGCCCGGCGGAAAAAGCGCCGCAAGTAAGCAAATACCCCGGCAATGCCGCGGATTTGATAAAAAAGAACTTTATCTCTTGAAAGGAGTGATTTTCAATGGTTAAGATCAGATTGAGAAGAATGGGTGCTAAGAAGAATCCCTACTACCGCATCGTCGTTGCAGACTCTCGTTACCCCCGTGACGGACGTGCCATCGATGAAATCGGCACCTACAATCCCATGGCAGAACCCTCCGTCGTTACCATCGATGCCGACAAAGCCGCTACCTGGTTGAAGAACGGCGCTCAGCCCACCGATACCGTGAAGGCTCTGTTCAAAAAGAACGGCATTCTGTAATCGTGAGGTAACGAAATGGAAGATTTGATCCTTTACATTGTCAAAGCGTTGGTCAAGAATCCCGACGCCGTCACCGTCTCCCAAGGAGAAGCGCAAGACGGAGTCACCACCTATCACCTGACTGTCGCAGAAGAAGACAAAGGATACGTCATCGGGAAACAAGGCAAGGTGGCAAAAGCCATTCGCGCCATTGTCAAGACTGCAGCCCTCAAGGACGACAAGAAGGTTCGCGTCTATATCGATTGACCATCTGAGGCGGCAGGCATCTCTGCCGCCATTCTTTTTTAAGGAAGTTTTTATGGAATTGATTGAAACCGGAAAAATCGTCAACACCCACGGCGTCAAGGGAGAACTGAAAGTAGTTCCCTGGGCAGATACGCCTCAGGTGTTTGAGAATTTCAAAACCGTAACCGTAGACAACACCCCCTACACCGTCCGTTCCGTCCGTTTTCAAGGCTCCAACGTTCTGTTAAAATTGGAAGGAATCAACGACATGACGGCGGCGGAAGGGTTGAAAAATAAAATCGTTTTTGCCCCCCGAAAAGACTTTGATCTGCCGGAAAACACCTACTTCATTGCAGATCTCATCGGTCTTTGCGTGGTGGAAGACGAGACCGGCAAGGAATTGGGCACCATCACAGAGGTCTTTTCCACCGGCGCGAACGACGTGTATGAAGTCACCACCGAAAACGGAAGGAAGCACTATATTCCCGCCATCAAGGATTGCGTTTGCTCCACCGACCTTGCGACAAAGACCATGCGCATTCACGTTATGGAAGGATTGTTTGACTGATGAGATTCGATATTATGACCCTGTTTGATCGGGAAGTAACGGATTTTTTGCATACGTCCATTCTGGGAAGAGCCATAAAGAACGGACTTTTTGAGGTACGTTGCCACAACATTCGGGATTATACCGAGGACAAGCAAAAACGGGTAGACGACGCTCCTTACGGCGGCGGAATGGGCATGGTAATGCAAGCGGCACCCATTCGCAACTGCTTCGACCACATTCTCTCGGAAATCCCAGGCAAGAAACCCCACGTGGTCTACATGACCCCCAAGGGGAAGCGCTTTACCCAAAGCCGAGCAAAAAAACTGTTGAAGCATGAAAATATCGTAATTCTCTGCGGACACTACGAAGGCGTCGACCAACGCATTTTGGACGCCATCGTGGACGAGGAACTGTCGGTGGGAGATTACGTTCTCACCGGGGGCGAATTGCCTGCCATGATCGTGGTGGACGCCGTGGGACGCATGATCGAAGGGGTCTTGAGCGACCCGTCCTGCTACGAAGACGAAAGCATTTACAGCGGCCTTTTGGAATATCCCCACTATTCCCGCCCCGAAGTTTTTGAAGGCGTGAAGGTGCCGGAAATTTTACTGTCGGGACACCACGCAAACATTGAAGCGTGGCGCAAGGAACAATCCCTGAAAATCACCAAAGAACGCCGCCCCGACCTATACCGCGCTTACATAAAAAAGGAAAACCGCAAGGCGGAGAAAATCCGCAAAGAAAAACTGCGGATTGAAAAAGAAAAATACTTGGCACGGAAAGCAAAACGGGAAGCATTGAAAAAGAATTCCGAGCAATAAAATCATATCGGATAAGCTAATAAAAATTTCCCCGGCGGAGCATTCCGCCGGTTTTTGCTTTTCTTTTTGGTTCTTTTTCTTTTCTCATAAAAAGAAAAAGAACACCGCTCAATCAATCCCGCAAAACTTCCTCGGGAAATTTCCAAGTCGGATCGTAGCCATG
>JAZSJP010000174.1:0-3870 GCA_045534395.1 Eubacteriales bacterium
TCACCCTTGCCGCGGCAAATACCGAAGATCCCGGTTCTAAGGAAACCGGCGGTCTGTACGAGGACTTTGCTTACGGTACCATGGTTTCCGAGATCAACGATTGGCTCTACGCCGAAGGCAGAGCCGCGGGAGATTCGGAAATTATTAAAACTTCCTTCGGGTATCACTTAGTCTGGTTTACCGGATACGGTGAGACCGCGTGGAAGAGCGAATGTCTGCCCGGACTTCAAAACGAAGATTATTACACTTTGTTGGAAAATCTGGAAGACCAAAACCCCGTTGCTTTCAAAGAAAATCATCGGGAAAATTTAGCAACCGATTATTAAAAATACAATAAAACGGAGGACTTTATTATGATTAACAAAGATATGCTCATCGGTGACATGATCCGCACTTATCCCGAAGTAGGTGAAGTTCTGCTTCGTTTCGGAATGCATTGCATCGGTTGTATGGCGGCTCGGGGAGAATCCATCGGAGACGCTTGCGCCGTGCACGGTCTGGACGTGGAAGAAGTTTTGGAAGCCCTGAACGCCGCCATTGACGCGTAAGGACTCAGGTATGGCAGACCCGATTTCTCTTTCCCCACGGCTGTTCGCCATTGCCGAGTTGGTATCTCCCTGTAACGTTTTGGCGGATATCGGCACCGATCACGCCCATCTTCCCGTGGAAATGATCCGTTCGGGACGGTGTCGGCGTGCCTTTGCCTGCGACGTCAACCAAGGACCTCTTCAGCGGGCAAGATCCGCCGTAGAACAAGCGGAACTTTCTCATAGCATCACCTTGGTGTGTAGTGACGGACTTCGCTCCGTTCCCCAAGAATACGACGCCGTGGTCATTGCCGGTATGGGCGGGGATCTCATTGCCCGTATTTTGTACGAGCAACCGCCTCGTTGTGCCGAAAAAATCGTATTGCAACCCATGACGAAACCGGAAGTGCTTCGCCGCTTTCTGTTCCGTCACGGCTATTCCATTCTTCGGGAGCGCGCCGTTTCCGAGGGGGAAAAGCAGTATATCATTTTTTTCGTTACACAAGATCCTACCTCACAATTTACCGAGGCGGATTGTTATCTTCCTCGGAATTTGGATTGTACCGCCGACGCCTTGACGTATTTAGAAAAATTGCTTTCTTCCCATCAGAAGAGACTCTTGGGATTGCGCCGTGCCCAAACCCCCGACGAAGAAGCCACCGCCTTTGAAGAGGAATTGTCTTCAAAACTGAAAACCATGTGGCAAATCTACTCAAGGAGATTGTACGATGAAACTCATTGATCTGGTGTCGATTCTTGACCGTCACGCGCCTTTTTCCACTGCTTTGTCTTTTGATAACGCGGGAATTCTTTGCGGAGATCCTCAGCGGGAGATTTGTAAGGTCATGCTTTCTCTGGATATTACGTATTCGGTTATCGACGAGGCGGAAGCGCAAGGCGTAGATCTGATTTTGACCCATCACCCGGCACTGTTTACGGCACAAAAAACCTTTTCGCCTTTCGATCGGGTCTACCGTTTAATTGAAAAAGGCATTGCCGCCGTTGCCGCCCATACCAATTTGGATATGGCAGAAGGCGGTGTCAACGACGTTTTGGCAAAAGCCGCTTGGCTGACCCAAATCGAACCTTGGAGCGGAGACGACCCGTCCTTCGTCAGCCGGAAAGGGGTTTTGGAAGGGGAGATGGAAGTGGCGGAATACGCTTCCAAATTAAAAGAGACCCTTCACGCCAACAATCTTCGCTACGCCGACGGCGGCAGACCCGTTCATAAGGTCGCTCTTTGCAGCGGTTCCGGAGGAGATCTTTGGGAATCCCTTGTAGGTACCGACATTGACACCCTTTTGACGGGAGAGGCAAAATATCATCATTTTCTGGAAGCCGCTCAGGCGGGCATCAATCTTATCGAAGCCGGTCATTTTTCTACGGAAGTGTTGATTCTTCCCGTGTTGGAGCAATGGCTTTTGGCAGAGGATCCCACCTTGGAAATCGTTTATTCTTCCTTGGAAGATCCCGTACGTTCTGTTTAATGGAGGAATCGCACGTCTATGCCTATTGACGGTATCATGCTTCACGCTCTGCGGGACGAGTTGTCCGGTCACGGCGGAGCACGGTTGGATCGTATTACCCAGCCGGAACGAGACGAAGTTGTACTTTCCTTTTATTCCAAGGGAGAAAACCGCCGTCTGCTTTTGTCTGCAAACGCCGTTTCCGCGCGAGTGCAATGGATCGGGTACCCCAAGGAAAATCCCGCTTACGCTCCCAATTTCTGTATGCTTCTGCGCAAGCATTTGGCATCGGCTCGCCTCATCGACGCGGTTCAGCCGGGGTTGGAACGGGTTCTGATTCTTCGTTTCGATTGTAAAAATGATTTTTACGAGGCGGAAGAAAAGCATCTCATCCTTGAAATTATGGGGCGGGCAAGCAATATGATTTTGACCGACGGAAAGGGAAAGATTTTCGATGCTCTGCGTCAGGTGGATCTCTCTTCTTCCTCTCCCCGAAAACTTCTTCCGGGGGTCACTTATCAGTTGCCGCCCTCACAAAATAAAATTTCCATTTTAGGAGAATATTCTTTCCCCGTTCCCGAAACAACGGAGCGCGCCGACCGTTTTCTTACCGACCGCTTCGAAGGGTTTTCGCCGTTGCTTTCCCGGGAGATTTCCTACCGGGTCTTCGGTGTTTGCGATCAAGAAATAACGCCGCAGTCCGCGACTGAATTGTCTGCGTTGGCTCAAGCCTTGGCGGATTTGAAAGAAAAAATTGCCTCTCAATCCTATCTCCCTACGGTATTAAAAGGGGAGACCCCCAAGGATTTCTATTGCTTCCCCATAGCTCAGTACGGTGAGGTGTATTCTTGTCAATCTTATGAGACCTGCTCCGCCGCCATGGACGCTTATTATTCCGAAAAAGATACGGCAGAGCATATCCGTCGCCATTCCGCCGATATTTCCAAATTTATCTCCACCGCCCTTTCCCGCCTTTCACGAAAGATTGAAATTCAGCGGGCTGAATTGGCGGATAGCGTCCGGGCGGAAGAATTCAAAACCTTCGGCGATCTGATCCTTTCCAATTTATATATGTTCAAAGGGCACGAATCTTCCGTGGTTCTGACCGATTATTCTCAAACGCCCCCCGTCGACGTCAAAATCGCGCTGAATCCTTCCCTGTCTCCCAGCCGAAACGCTCAAGTATATTATAAAAAGTATAAAAAAGCGCAAACGGCGAAAAATATCCTGAAAGAACAAATTGCCCGCGCCGTAGAAGAATTGGAGTATCTCAATTCCGTTTCCGACGCTCTTTCCCGTGCTTCCGGATTAGCGGAACTGACCGATCTTCGCCGGGAATTGGCAGAACAGGGATACCTGCGCAAGGCGGCGTCCAAAAAGCAAGGGAAGGTTCGGGAGCAGTCCAAACCTCTTCGCTATACCGTGTCCGACGGATTTACCGTTCTGTGCGGACGCAACAATCTGCAAAACGATACTTTGACCCTTCGCACGGCAGACCGTCGTGATATCTGGTTCCACGTCAAAAATTCTCCCGGAAGCCACGTGATCTTGCTTTCTGAGGGAAGAACACCTACAAACGAAGCTATGACCCAAGCCGCCGTAATTGCCGCAACCAACAGCAGTCTGCGGGAAGGGGACAATGTCGCCGTAGATTATACCGAAGTGCGCAATATCCGCAAACCCGCCGGCGCAAAGCCGGGCATGGTGGTTTATGAAACCTACCGCACCGCTTACGTAAATCCCGACGGAGAATTGTGCCGTCAACTGAAAAACAAGAATTGCAATTAAAGAAAATCGAAGAAAAACGAAGAAAATATAAGAAAATCAAAGTTCCAAATGCGTAAATTAAATTTTTTCAAAAAAGCTATTGACAAATT
>JAZSJP010000138.1:0-4206 GCA_045534395.1 Eubacteriales bacterium
CCATCATCGACTATCATTGCCACGTATCGCCTAAGGAAATCTACGAAGACCGTCGCTTTGAAAACATTACCCAGGTTTGGCTTGGGGGCGACCACTACAAATGGCGTATTATGCGCTCCGACGGTGTAGACGAGCGTTATATCACGGGAGACGCTTCCGACCGGGAAAAATTCCAAAAATTTGCAGAAGCTCTTCCCAAAGCCATGGGGAATCCCATGTATCATTGGTGCCATCTGGAATTGCAACGCTATTTCGGATACCACGGCGTTTTAAACGGCGATACGGCGGAAGAAGTCTGGAACCTTGCCAAAGAAAAACTTTCTCAAGATTCCATGAGCGTTCGGGGACTGATTCGTCAAAGCAACGTTGCCTTTATCGGAACCACCGACGACCCCGTCGATTCTTTGGAATGGCATGAAAAATTGGCGGCGGACACCACCTTTGAAACCACCGTGGCACCCTCCTTCCGCCCCGACAAGGCATTGAATATCGACAAAGCCGGCTGGAAAGAATATCTTCAAGCCCTTTCTGCCGTTTCGGGCATTGCCATTGACGGCGTCGCACCCCTGAAAGAAGCCTTAAAGCAGCGCATTGAATATTTTAACGATCACGGTTGTCGCGCCAGCGACCACGGCCTGGACTATATCGTCTGCCGCATTGCCGACCAAGACACCGTCGACGCCGTTGTGAAAAAGGGATTGGCGGGAGAATCCGTCACCGTGGAAGAAACGGAAATTTTGAAGACCGACCTTCTGATCTTCTGCGCCCAACAGTATCACCGCCTCGGCTGGGTCATGCAATTACATTACAACTGCCTGCGGAATACCAATACCGTTATGTTTCAGAAATTGGGTCCTGACACCGGATTTGACGTTATCGGTCCCTGCAACTGCACCGAAAATTTGACCAAACTTTTGGACGCTCTGAATCTTCGCAACGCCCTGCCTCGCACAGTTCTTTACAGTCTGGACGGGAGCGACAACGCCGTTTTGGATACGGTGTTGGGTGCCTTCCAAGGAACGGAAGTTCCCGGAAAGATTCAGCACGGAAGCGGTTGGTGGTTCAACGACACCAAACAAGGCATGATCGACCAAATGACGAGTCTTGCCAATCTGAGTTTGTTGGGCAACTTTATCGGAATGCTGACCGACTCCCGCAGCTTCCTCAGTTATACCCGCCACGAATATTTCCGCCGCATTCTTTGTCAATTAATCGGACAATGGGTGGAAAACGGAGAATACCCCCACGACGAGAAAACCCTCAAATCCATGGTTCAGGATATTTGTTACAACAACGCAAGACATTATTTCGGTTTGAAATAAGGAGGAATTTCCATGCAAATGACCTTCCGCTGGTACGGAGAAGGAAACGACAACATTCCCCTGTCCTACATTAAACAGATTCCCGGTGTTTCCGGCGTGGTGTGGGCATTGCACCACAAAATGCCCGGAGAAGTATGGGAAACGGAAGAGATTGCCGAGGTTCAAAAACAGTTGGAACCTTACGGATTTCACATGGACGTGGTGGTATCGGTCAACGTTCACGACGACATAAAAATCGGTCTGCCCACAAGGGATATGTATATTGAAAATTACAAGCAGACCATTCGCAATCTTGCACAATTCGGCGTTAAGGTCATCTGCTATAATTTCATGCCCATTTTCGACTGGACGAGAAGCGACCTGTTCCACCCGGTAGGAGACGGCTCCACGGCGCTGTTTTATGAAAAAGGCATGATTCAAACCGACTACAACGCCATGGCAAAATACATTTTGGACTTTACGGAAAAATACAATATGTCCTTCCCCGGCTGGGAACCGGAGCGTATGGCAAAGTTGGACGAACTGTTCAAAGCTTACGCCAACGTAGACCACGAAACCCTTTGGGCAAACCTGAAGTATTTTCTGGAAGCTATCATGCCCACCTGTCGGGAATGTGATATTAAGATGGCAATTCACATGGACGATCCCCCGTGGGATATTTTCGGTCTCCCTCGCCTTTTGATCAACGAGAAAAATATCGACCGCTTCCTACGTATGGTAGACGACGAATACAACTGTCTGACCCTGTGTTCCGGTTCGTTGAACGCCGACCCGAACAACAACGTGGCAGATATTATTCGCAAACATTGTGACCGCATCGCCTTTGCGCATATCCGCAACGTCAAGCACTTTGAAAACGGAGATTTCTCCGAAGCCAGCCATCGGGACTGCGACGGAGACACGGGCATTTTGGAAATTATGCGCGCCTATCACGACTGCGGATATCAAGGATATATCCGCCCCGACCACGGACGCCATCTGTGGGGCGAAGGTCCCGGCACCGTGCGTCCCGGCTACGGACTCTACGACCGCGCTTTGGGCATCATGTATATGCTGGGCTGTTGGGATATGCTGGAGCGATTGAAGGACGAAAAACAGAACTAACATAAAGGAGCAAAGCCATGAAACAAAACGTTTTGAACACCGATCTGACCGGCAAGGTTGCCGTAGTTACCGGTGCCGGCGGAGTTTTGTGCAGTTATTTCGCAAAGGTTTTGGCAAGAGCCGGAGCCAAGGTTGCCCTGTTGGACATTAACCAACAAGCCGCCCAAGGATATGCCGACGAAATTGTTGCCGAAGGCGGAATTGCCAAAGCATACGCCTGTAACGTCTTGGACAAAGCCGCTTGCTACGGCGTTGCAGACGAAGTAGCAAAGGATTTGGGAGACTGCGACATTTTGATTAACGGAGCCGGCGGAAACAATCCCCGTGCAACCACCGACAAAGAATATTTTGAATTGGGCGACATTGACGCCGATACCAAATCCTTCTTTGATTTGGAATCGGAAGGCGTGGGATTCGTCTTTAACCTGAACTTTTTGGGAACCCTGATTCCCACCCAAGCCTTTGCCCGCCAGATGGTGGGAAGAGAAGGGTGCAATATTCTGAACATCTCTTCCATGAACGCCTATACGCCTCTCACCAAAATTCCCGCGTACTCCGGCGCGAAGGCTGCCATTTCCAACTTTACCCAATGGCTTGCGGTTCACTTTTCCAAAGTAGGAATCCGCGTCAACGCCATTGCCCCCGGATTTTTCTCCACCCAGCAAAATGCCAAGCTTCTGTTCAAAGAAGACGGCACTCCCACCGCAAGAACCGGAAAGATCCTTGCGGCAACCCCCATGGGACGCTTCGGAGAAAGCGAAGAATTGGAAGGGGGACTTTTGTTCCTTGTTAACAATCAAGCCTCCGGCTTTATTACCGGAGTGGTCCTGCCCATCGACGGCGGATTCTCCGCATATTCAGGAGTGTGATCTTATGGAAAAATTCGTACCCGTCGTGGTCATTAAGGAATTGTCCGAAACCGACAGAATCCTGACCGCACTGAAAAATCACGGCATTAACTGCGCGGAGATCACCTTCCGCACCGCTTGTGCCGCCGAAGCCATCGCCTACGCCTGCAAGAAATATCCCGATATGTCTATCGGAGCAGGCACCGTCATCAACGCGGAACAATGCAACGCCGCGTTGGAAGCGGGAGCACAGTTCATCGTATCTCCCGGTCTTTCCGTTGCCGTTGCAAAGATTTGTAATGAGAAAAATATTCCCTATTACCCAGGTTGCGTTACCCCCACGGAAATTATGCAAGCGCTGGAGTTGGGAATCACCACCGTCAAATTCTTCCCCGCAAACGTTTACGGCGGACTGAAGGCTTTGAAAGCCCTTTCCGCACCCTTCCCCCAAGTGAAATTTATTCCCACGGGCGGAGTCGATCGGAGCAACATTGATGAATTTTTGGCTTTTGACAAAATTGCCGCCATCGGCGGAAGCTTTTTCGTCAAAGAAGCTTTAGAAAAAATGGAGGCAGAAAACAAATGAGTAAAATCGTTACTTTCGGCGAAATTATGCTTCGCCTTGCACCCGACGGATATTACCGTTTCTTCCAAAACGACGTCATGCAAGCCACCTTTGGCGGCGGCGAAGCCAACGTTGCCGTTTCCCTTGCCAATTACGGAATGGACAGCGTTTACGTGACCAAATTGCCCAAGCACGCCATCGGTCAGGCGGCGGTCAATTCCCTGCGCTACTTCGGGGTTGACACGTCCAAGATCGTCCGGGGCGGAGATCGGGTCGGAATTTATTTCTTGGAAAAGGGTGCTTCCCAACGGGGTTCGGTTTGTATTTACGACCGCGCCCATTCTGCCATTGCAGAAGCCCAATGCGG
>JAZSJP010000169.1:0-12814 GCA_045534395.1 Eubacteriales bacterium
GCCGTCAAGATCTTCCGTCCGAAACTCATAAAAATCTCTGTCTTGAATGATAATTTTCATTTGTATTATAGAGTGATGAACTCTGCGAACCACCTTACACTTGGAAATTCCATTCTGCTGTAATATAACAATATTCCTCTTCCGGGTGAATGTTGCATTTGCAAATCTAAAATTTTTAAAAATATTAAAAGACCTTGCTTAATCAAACAAGATCCTTATTTAAGAATAATAATGCCAACCGGGGTTCCGGTTGGCATTATTTATGATATTTTTTTAAATTTTAATTTCATCACCTAACACACCATCACTATCGGAAGAACAGCAAGTAATGGTACCTTTTTCAAAAACAAAACCCATTCCGCAATAATAGTCCGCGGTATTCTTTTCCGAATTTCCGCGACAAGGGATACAACAGACGGCAACGGGAGAAGGATGTCCTAAGTAATCATCTTTTTCGTCTCCGGGGAAAGTAATGAATTGCTGGTGAAAATGTCCGGCAAGCATTAAATCAGGTCGAATTTCATTTTTCAGAACAGAACACCACTCGGCGTAAACATCTTTTTCGATATCAAAATCTTCGCCGTAGGACTTGCTGTTAGGGTTTTTGACAGAGAACGGATTGTGCGAGATTACCAACTTGTATTGAATCTCCGATTTTTCCAAGAGTTTTTCTTCCGCAATCCGATGCAACCACTGACTTTGACGCTTCCGGAAGGAATGACAGCAAATGGTATAGCCATAGGCCTTACAACCATCCTCTTTATCTTCCCCACAGTCCAACAAAATTGCACCAAGGTTTCCAACACGGACGGTATAGAACGTATTTCCGTTCCAATTCGGCGTATATTCGGCAAAAGATTCTGCGTAGAATCCGCGCATGTCGTGATTTCCCCGAGAGAAAATCGTAGGAATTTCTCCTTCCGTCAGTTGGGAAACAATTTCATAGACCGTATCAAAATAACTAATATCTCCACTATGATTGGGGATATCACCATTAAGGACAAGGATATCAATTTTACCGTATTTTGCTTCAAAATGACGGCACGCCGCAACGGGAGCGTCGACCATATTGTGAGCATCGGAAATATGATACAACAACGTTTTTTGCTCATTCGGAGCACGGAAAGTATAAACCATAGTTTCCGTATCTTTCGTCTCGGGGAAATAGGGCCTTCTGTCAATAATTTTCCGCCAACAAAGAGTGTAGCCTTTTTCCTCGTTCAGAAGTTTTGCGGGAACGTGCATACGATGAATCGTCACATTGGAGCGAAGAATCCCATTGGATTCATCGTAAAAGGTCTCGCCTCCCACCTGTACCCACATTAAACAGGGAAATTTCACTCCTACCATGATTTGATATTCATCTTCTACAGCAAACACCGCCGGATGGGTTCTCAACATTGCATGTTCCATATATAAACTCCTGTTTTTTACCATTATAGCATACATTTTTCTGAAAATCAAGGGTATGAAAACAACTTATTTCGCAATTTAATAAAATGTCGAAAAATCAAGAGGATACGCAGGTGCGCATCCTCTTTGTTTAGTATGGTGCGGGTAACAGGGGTCGAACCTGCACGTCGGGGACACCAGATCCTAAGTCTGGCGCGTCTGCCAATTCCGCCATACCCGCAAAAACTCTTTTCCTATTGTACCATAAACCGGTTGATTTGTCAAGTCTTTACGCGTATGTTTCCCTCGCCTCAGTTACGTCTTCCCTTCTTTAAAGCTAAACTGAAAACGAAATAAGATATCAAGCCGCAAATACATAATAAAACCAAAATTGAAATCATAGAAACGAATACAGTTAAACTTCCACGGGAGTTTTCGTCCGACTCAGTATCTATAAAACTTTCGGTATTAACCTGAGTATCCGTGGAAATTTCCGGTTCCGGCTCAACCCAGGTGGTAAGACACTCTGCCGGAATATTTTCCAAAAAATCGTCTTTTTGCAGGTCGGGACCGACGGTGGTGTGACACAAACCGAACAGTCCGTTTCCGTAACGGGCACGGTCATCAAGAGACATGGAGAAAAATGTGCGTTGAGAAACATGCTGATCAAATCCCGCTTGTGCCATTTCATAAGCGTTCTTTCCGTCGAAGGCAGTCAGAATCTTTTCTTGCCAATTGATAAAAATTTCATTTTCCGTGTACAAGTGCAGATAGCATTTTTTTGTCTCCCAAGTACCGTATTGTCCGGCGCTTTCCGCAAACCGCTCCGTATCAGCGGCTACTTGTAACGCTTGTTCTGACAAGACTTTTGCATTTAAAATATGAGCGCCGTGACCGTACTCGCCGTCCAAATCATGTCCGATAATGACTTCCGGGCGGAAGCGGCGGATATTTTCCACCAAAAACTCCAAAACCTCTTCTTCCGGATAATAAGATTGTGCCTGCGCCAAATTTGCGCAGTATTTATCCTCGAATTCCGAGATGACGGGGTAATTACGCACGCCTACCGTCCAAAGTCCGTTGATCAGCTCGTGATGGCGTCCATAAACGTGTTTCATCAAATATACGACTTGAATTTTATAACCCAATTCGCCTGCATAATACGGCATGGTTCCGCCGAACCATAGATGTTCGTCGTCAGCATGAGTGGGCAGCAAAAGAAAGTCGGCTTTTTCACAAGGGGGTTCCCACACCTGTACGTAGTCGGGAAGTTCCCCGGCACCCAACAAATACACGTCGGCAAGATACCCCTCTCCCTCCCAAGTAAGGAGATAGTCGGTTCCGCCGTTTAAGGGTTTGTATTCGTGCCAAAAACCGTATTCCCCGCCCTCTGTAACGTCGTCAACACCGGTCAACGTCCATTGGGGAGGCGTATGATTCCAAATCAGATAAATACCGTAAAGAGGCGTTTCGGACGTAATTTGCATCTCGAAAAAGTCCTCGGCAGAGCAGGCGGACTTGACCGAACGATCGATCAATCGAGAAACCGATCCGCTACCGGAAATCATCCGAAAACACTCTTTTTTTGTAAGATCTTGCGCGACGGCAGTCTCCTCTGCTTGCACACAGAAGCAAAAGGAACAAATCAAAAACAGAAAGATAAAAACGGATCCAATTTTTTTCATAAAGCACTCCCACTTAGATTTATATTCAGTATATCATTATTTTCTTAACTTGTCAAGCAAAAGAGACTCTTTCAGATCTCTAAACATTAAATTACGGTATTTTTTCAAAATTACTTGACAATTTGTCGAATTTACGCTATAATTAAAGAAAAAACTGTGAGGAGCAAAATTATGAAACTGAAAACCACTTTCTTCCAAGACTTTAAAGCCTTTATCACGAAAGGGAACGTCATTGATATGGCTGTCGGTGTTGTCATCGGCGGCTCCTTCGGAAAGATCGTGACCGGATTGGTCAATTACATCATCAATCCCTTTGTTGCGCTCTTCGTCAAGAGCGGAAGCTTGGATTCCATCAAGACGGTCATCACCCCTGAAGTTCTCGATGAAGCCGGAGAAGTATTGACGGCAGAAGTCGCCATTCTGTGGGGTACTTGGGCGCAAACCGTAATCGACTTTTTGATTACCGCCCTTTGTATTTTCTGCGTTCTGCGGGTCATTATGGTAGCGAAAAACAAGATGGAAGCCAAGAAGATTGCCGCAGAAAAGGAAAAAGAAGCCGAAGAAAAGGCAAAAGCAGACGAAGCCGCAACCGCTCTGAAAGCCCGTCAGGACGCTTTGGAAGAGGCTCAGCTCAACCAAGCAAAACTGCTGGAAGAAATTCGGGATATTTTGAAAAACAAATAAGTGTTTTAAAAATTTATTGGGATTCGGCAGAAATCAATGCCGAATCCTTTTTTTGCGTAAAAATGTTCCCCGGACAATTCCGGGGAACAAATTTTAATTTCAAAATTCCATAACCTTCTTTTTGAAGTATTCGCCGCGTACTTCGAAATTGGCAAAGCAGTCGAAGGAAGCGCAGGCGGGAGAAAGAGAAACGATATCGCCGGCAACGGCAACTTCTCTTGCCCGTGCGATGGCGAAATCCCACGAGGGGCTCATTTCAATGGTGATTTCATTCGGATCATACTGCGGATCCGCAAGGATGGCGGCACGAATCTTCTCCGCGGTAGCTCCCGTCAAAATCAGATATTTCACCTTTTCCAACACGTAGGGAACCATGGGTTCGAAGGGAATCTTTTTATCATATCCACCGGCAAGCATAATGATTTTTTGCTTTTGCGCTTTTAATCCGGCAATGACGCGGGTAGGGCTGGAAGCAATGGAATCGTTATACCATTTCACGCCCTCTACCTCACGGACAAATTCCATACGGTGCTCTACCCCGCCGAAAGTCTCCGCAACGGTGCGAATCACGTCGGGTTCTACGTATCCCAATGTGGCGGCAATGGCTGCCATATAATTTTCCACGTTGTGATCTCCGATAATACGAATCAAAGAACGATGCATTAAAGTATCCACATTGATGCCGTCGGTAATGCAAATTTCTCCGGATTCATTCAAATACACACCTTTGGGGACGGGTTGTTTAAAGGAGAAATACAATACGTCTCCTCTGGCATCTTCGGCATATCCCCGAGTGATATCGTTATCGTAATTAACGACCAATCTGCCTTGGGACGTCTGATGCTGAAAAACGCAACGTTTTGCATTGATGTACTCTGCCATGTCCGTGTGCCAATCCAAATGGTTTGGCGCCACGTTGGTAACGACGGCAGTCTGTGCGGAACGGTGCATATCGTTCAACTGAAAAGACGACAACTCCACCACGGCAACGTCATCGGGAGTGATCTCAAAAATTTGGGGGAGCAAGGGAGTTCCGATATTTCCGCCCAAATAGCATTTTTTTCCTTGAGCGGAAAGAAATTTTGAGATCAAGGTCGTGGTGGTGGTTTTTCCGTCGCTTCCCGTTACAGCAAAAATGGGGCAAGGGCAAAGTTGAAAGAAAACTTCCATTTCCGAAGTAACGACGGAGCCGTTTGCCCGCGCCTTTTCAAAGGGAGGAAGGTCTCCTCTCATACCGGGGGTTTTAAAGATAAGATCTCCGGCTAAGTCATCAAGGTATCCATCGCCCAAAACAAAGCGAACCCCTTTTTGGGCGTATTCTTTTCCGAAATCACCCAGATCTTCCATGGACTTTTTATCATAGGCAGTAACCGAAAGTCCTTTTTTCACCATAAGCTCAATTAAAGGACGATGGCTGACACCGAGCCCGACAACGGAGATCTCTTTTCCTTTCAGGGCATCAAAATATGCGTGGATTTTATCCATAAATTACCTCTTCAAATATACTTGATTACCGGGAGAATCATGGGTTTACGCATGGTTTGGTCAAAGATGTAACGATCCAATTCGTCCCGAACCTTATTCTTTGCATTATAGACCCAATCGTTTTGATTTCCCTTGAGGAAACGGAGAATAACATCTGCGGTGATTTTCTTGACCGTGGACATCAATTCTTCGTTTTCTCTCATATAAACGAATCCACGGGTAAGGATTTCCGGCTCGGAGATCAACGTTCCGGTTTTGGTGTCAACGACGGCAACGGCAACGATAAGACCGTCTTGAGCAAGATGCTTACGATCACGGAGAACCACGTTTCCAACGTCGCCCACGCCAAGACCGTCCACTAAAACCCTGCCAGAAGGCACGGTACCTACGATTTTTGCAGACTTTTTATCCAATTCAATAATATCACCGATCTCAGCAATGAGAATATTCTCTTTGGCTATACCCATACCCTCTGCCAAAGCGGCATGGCGATGCAAGTGACGGTATTCTCCGTGAACAGGAATAAAGAATTTCGGCTGAGTCAACCCCAGCATCATCTTCAATTCTTCCTGACAGGCGTGACCGGAAGCATGAATATCGTTATAAGATTCGTAAACCACCTCAGCTCCGGAGCGAAGCAATTCGTTGACCATATTTCCCACGGGTTTTTCGTTGCCGGGAATGGCGGACGCAGAAACGATAACCAAATCTTTTTCGTTGATTTCCACCACTTTATGCTCGGAATACGCCATGCGGTAGAGAGCTGACATGGGCTCTCCCTGACTTCCGGTGGTGATGACGACCAACTGCTCGGGGGGAATCTTTTTGATCTTGTCAATGTCGATCAAAACGCCCTTGGGAACTTTGGTGTACCCCAACTGCATAGACGCTTCCAAAACGGTCATCATACTCCGACCGCTGACGGCAACCCGACGTCCGTATTGGGCGGCAAGGTTGATGATCTGCTGAACGCGATGAACGTTGGAAGCAAAGGTAGCGACGATAATTCTCTTTTTATCTGCGCGGCGGAAGATCTCGTTTAAAGAAGAACCAACCTTGCTTTCGCTCATGGAATGACCGGGCTTTTCAGCGCCGGTGGAATCGGAAAGCAACGCCAAAATTCCTTCTTTGCCCAATTCTCCGATGCGACGCAGATCAATAATGTCGCCGTCAATGGGACTGACGTCGATCTTAAAGTCGCCCGTATGGAAGATCACACCGCACGGAGTATGAATCGCAAGGGCGGCGGAATCGGCAATGGAGTGATTGGTATGGATATATTCCACCGTAAGAGAACCGATCTTCACCGATTCTCCCGCGGAGACCTGCATAAGAGATGCTTTTTTCTCCAAATGGAATTCTCTCAATTTATTGACGACGATTCCCAAAGTCATACGGGTTCCGTAAACGGGAACGTTCAACTCCCGAAGTACGTAAGGCAGAGCGCCGATATGGTCTTCGTGACCGTGGGTCAGGAAAATTGCGGCAATTCGGTCGCGATTTTTTAACAAATACTGAACGTCGGGAATCACGTAATCGACGCCGGGCATATCTTCGTCGGGGAACGCCATCCCGCAGTCCACGACGATAATATCCTTCCCGCATTCGATCAAGGTCATGTTTTTCCCGATCTCGTTCAATCCACCGAGGGGAATGATTCGGATTTTTTCAATTTTTTTCAAAATAGTCCTCCTAAATTAATGCATATGTACCGGCAGGGCCGGATCAATCGGGCTTCAGCCCTTTTAGTTTCATAGAATAAAATTCGCAAAGTTCCTCTGCCGTTTCGGCGTTGGACGCTTCCGAAAAAATACGGAACGAGTTTGCGTTTTCTTTGGGAACGATGCGAACGGTTCCCAAACGATCAAAGAAACGAATGCCTTCCGACAATTCACCGCCGGAACGCACCAAAAGTCGCATAACCGTACTTCGGGACAAGTTCACCGAAACATCCCGTTGTTTTACGGCAAAGGCGGGGAAACGGGAAACGAACTGCTGAAAGGTGCAGTCTTCTTCTTTTAATAAATTCAAAATCAGCAACGCTTGAACGTTTGGATCGGTTAAAGGAAAGAGTTTGCGCACGTTTTCATGGTCGCAGGGAATTCGAATCGCCCGAAAATCAAATTTCTCCGCAATCTCTTCCGTTATTTCCGGAAAAAAATCGGGGAAAAAGATGGGAGATTCTCTGCGCCCAAAACCGATTAAAGCACAAAGGCGAATCAGATCTTCATCAAAAGGCTCTCCGTCGGGACGTTCAATTCGGATCCATTCGGCTCCGATGCGCATCCGCTCTCGTGCTTGGGAATTGGGGATTGCGGGCAGCAAAGGAGACAAAATGGGAGAGGCAACGACTCGAAGGGGAAGTTTTCCGGGGATTCCAAAAGATCGAAGATAGGACAGGTACGATTTTGTTCCGCCGCGAAAAACGCGGTACGTTCCGTCTGATTCACCGCAAGAACTTTCTCGTGACAGTTCTCGCACCAAATTTCTTCCAAAAGAGGAAGAAAGGGGCATTCCGTTTCCATCGTATAAACGAAGGATTAAATTGGAATAATTCCGCTGAAAAAACGCACCGCAACGAAAGGCGTAATTGCGCACCGTAAAACGAAACTGAGACAAATCGTTGACTCCGGTATCATACACGTTTTTTCCGCAAGACAACACACCGCCGCAAAAGGTCATGGAAGCAGAGGCATCTCGTTGTTCCGCCCTCCCCACCACAACGTCTCCTCCAAATAATTCAGCAAAGGCGCGTCCGACCTCATATATCATAGCGCCGCCGAAATCTTCGCCAAAGGGGAACAGAATCTTCCCTTCTTCAGGAAAAAGAGAACGGTATTTGTGATGAACGTTTCCGGAAAGAAAGGTTTTTTCCGGAATGCGGTTTGATGGGAAAATCTTAACACCGGCGGGAACGGTACAACCGGCACCGATCTCACTGTCGTTACCGATAACGCACCCGTCTCCGATCCGGGAATCTGAGCGTAATACAGAATTTTTGCACAACACGGCGTTTCGGGCAACGGAACCGGGATCACAACGAACACCGGAATCCAAAACGCAACCTTCCAATCGGGCTCCGCTTAAGCAACAGCCATCCCCGATTACCGTATACGGACCGATATGACATCGGTCGAGAAAAACGTTTTTGCCGATATAACAAGGGGGTTCGATCACCGTGCCCGCATCAACGGGACTTTGGATCAGATGCCCTTCCGACAAAAGAAGTGTCTTATTGCATTCCAAATAGGAATCTACGGTTCCTATGTCGCACCAATACCCGTCGGCGGGCACGTGGTACAAAGGGATTCCCTGCTTCATCATAGCAGGAAAAACGTCTTTGGAAAAATCACACGTTCCTTTGGGAATATAATCCAACAAGGAACGGGAACAGATATAGATGCCCGTATTTATGGCGTCGGAATAGGCGTGAATCGGGTCAGGCTTTTCCAAAAAGCGGAGAATTCGTCCCGATTCATCAGAGATCAAGACCCCGTATTCTTCGGGATCCTTTACCTTAGTCGAAACCAAAGTCAAAGGACCTCCGTGGGAATAATGCCATTGAATGGCGTAAGAGAGATCAAAATCAAAAACGGCGTCTCCGCTGACCACAAGAAAATCGTCGTCGCAGTTTCTAAGACAATTTTTTACAGAACCCGCAGTTCCTAAAGGAACGGTCTCCTCATGAAAAACAATACTCAAATCCTGCAATTCCGGAACAGACAAGACACTCCGGATCTGCTGCGGTAAATAAAACAGGGAGACGTGAAATTCACGGATTCCCAAAGCCGCTAAATTCTTCACGATGCGAAGAATACAAGGAACACCAACTACCGGAACACCGGGTTTGGGGATACTTTCCGTCAACGGACGCAACCGCGTGCCGAATCCACCCGCCATAATAACTGCTTTCATAGCCCCTTTTTCCTTTCGTGGAAGATATAAAAAAAGTATTTCCACGAAGAAAAAAGTTATTCTGTTTTTCAGCAAATTCGGGGAATGTTCAAGAAAATTTCACGCAAAACAAGAAACGTTCCGTTTATTGAGCGTTGATAATTGATCGCAAGGTATTGCACGCCGTTTCATAGGTTTCTTTAGCTCCGGGTCGAGCAGAAGACCAGCTATTTTCAAAAATGCGCAAAGAAAGATAAAGATTTTGGGAAAAGACGTCAAATCCTTCATTCTGGCCGGAAAAGGCGGATCCGGTTACTTTCCAAGCATATCCTTCACCGTCGGCATGCTCCGTAAAATCAGTCAGCGGCTGTAAATATCCGTGCTGATGCAAGTAATTGACTCCGGCTGCATCACAAAATAAAAGCATGACGTCGCCTGCCTGAACAGCATTGAGATCTTGCACACGTTGTGTGGCATCGCTTGATGCACCGACCCTGACTCCGGTCACAGAAACGGTAATTTCGCCATCTCCGTTGACATCCCCACAATGAGAAGCAACGGCATTTTCCAACCAGGCAAGCTGTTCGTTATACATGGGAGACGACCCGGTAACATAAAAAATCTGGATGTCATACTTCGGCTTTACAACACAGCTGTGAAGACTCACGATGAGCGTTACCAGCAAAAACAGTCCTACAAGAATATGAAATTTGTAATGATACCAAATATTTTCAACTTTGGAACGCAGAGTCATGAAACTGCCTTTCTACGTCAACGAGGCAAAACGATTTCCAGAACCTTATACGTGTATTCTCCGCCGGGAGCTGTAACAACAACGGTATCCCCTGCTTTTTTACCCAACAAAGCCTTTCCAACGGGGCTTTGGTCGGAAATTTTGTTTTTCGCAGGATCGGATTCGGTCATGCCGACGATGGAATATTCGATCTCTTCATCGAATTCGTAGTCCAACACACGCACGGTAGATCCAACGGACACGATATCGGCCTTCAATTCATTCTGATCGACTACTTGTGCATTTTTCAGCTGTTCTTCCAAAGTGCTGATACGAGCTTCCACCATGGCGCGTTCTTCACAGGCGGCATCGTATTCGCTGTTTTCAGAAAGGTCACCGTGACCGCGGGCTTCTTTGATACGTTCCGCAACTTCGCCGCGTTTGGTTGCCTTGAGATAGTGAAGTTCTTCTTCCAGCTTTTTTAACCCTTCTTTGGTTAAATAAATAGGTTGTGACATGGGATAAATCTCCTTTATGAAAAATATATGATTTACATAAGTTAGTTGCCTTGAATCGTTGTTTTTATTGATTCCAAAGCAGAAATCAATTGAGGATCTTCCGTTTCGTTTAAGGCGTAAAAATACTTATCTTGTTCTTCCGTCAAGGTGACGACCTCATCCGGTTCCAATCCGATGCCGTGATAATCGTTACGCGCCTTGGTCAAATAATGAAAGGTAGTGATTTTAACGGCGGAATCATCGGAGAGACGGAAGGTAGTCTGACCGATTCCCTTTCCATAGGATCTGGTACCAATCAGTTTGGCACCATTAACGTCTCTCAAACAAGACGCCATCAGCTCGCTTCCGCTGGCAGAAGATCCGTTGATAAGAACCACCATAGGAAGGTCGGTTTTCGGGTCCAATTTAGAATATATGATTTCTTCGGAATTTTTATACCGAATCACCACCATCTCTTCGCCTGCCGGAATAAGAAGTTCTAAAATGTTTTTTACGGCATCCAAGCTACCGCCCAAATTGTTGCGAAGATCAAAAACAAAACCTTGCGCTCCTTGTTCCAAAAGAGAATTTAAAGCCTTTTGAAACTCGTCTGCGGCGGGTGCGGTGAAGGAATGGATTCGGATAAATCCAACCGAATCAATCATACGGTAAGAGACGTAAGATTGAACAAATTCCGCAAAAGTAACGGTGACGGTCAGGGTTTGATCGCCTCGCAAAAGGGTAAAGGTCAGGGATTCTCCGGATTCCAATCCCATTTCTTCGTATACTTGATTATAATCCCGTCCTAAAACGGAAACACCGTCAATGGCGACAATCAGATCCCCGGCTTTCAGCCCCGCCTGTTCTGCGGGAGAATTTCCCAAAACACGGCGGATAAACAATCCGTCCTGAATCGTCTGAGTGGATTGTAACGTAATTCCGATGCCGGAATAATGACCTTCGTTAGAAGCTAACTGAGCCTCGTATTCTTCCTTTGTCCAAAATTGGGTATAAGAATCGTCCAACCCGGACAAGTATGCCTGAATGGCGGCTTTTTCGGCGTCTTGTTCCGAAAATTCAAAAACGGCGTGTCGGTCAATCAGTCCCTTTATCTCGGAAACGGTCTTTGAAAAAGGGGTGACACCCAAGGAATCACCGAAAAGGAAAAACGCGCCCACAGTTAAGGTAAAGGTTAAAACCGCGGTCAAAACGACGGAAACAACAATAGAATAAAATCGTTTCAATGGTATCTCCTTCTTACAAAAGGAATCGATCCGGCAAAAGCCGAATCGAAACGCATGCGTCAAGAAGTTCCGAGCTGTGTACGGAGTAATTGCAATGCAGATTGCAACTGATCATCGTCGGCAGCGGAAAGAGTAAAGAATCCGCTGATTTTCTCTTCCGACAAAGCAACACTTACGTCAGGAACAATGCCGCTTGCATTGAATTGTGTCCCATTGGGGGTAATATATTCGTGGGTAGAAATATGAATGGCAGTACCGTCGGAAAGAGGAATATCCCGCTGTCCAACGCCTTTCCCTCGGGACACGTCACCGACGATAGACGCAGTTTCGGTATCCTTCAGAGCGCCTGTAAAAATTTCAGCAACGTCAGATGTTGCAAAATTTTGCAAAACAACGATTTTTTCAGGCAAGTGAGATTCATCGGAATAATAAGCGGTCTGCTCTTCTTCAGACAGTTCTTTGACAGAGCACATGATTCCGGAAGGCATCACCTTATCCAAAACGTCGAGAGCGGAAGACAGATCTCCGCCGGCATTGAAGCGCAAATCCAAAATGAAGCCTCTTGCACCGGCAGAGCGCAAGGTTTCCACCGCCGCAGAGAATTCGGAAACGGTAGACACGTCAAACTCATTGATATAAAGGTATCCAATTCCCGATTCCAACAACCGATATTGAACCGTTTGCGGGTCAAAAACGGTACGGGTCACACTTAAAACCATGGGTGCCGTCTCCCCTTCCCGATGCAGGGTCAGGACAACGTCAGTTCCTTCCGTACCGGAAAGGTTGGCAACAGCGTTGCGATAGCCCAATTCCGTAACGTCGGTTCCGTTGACGGAAACGATGATATCACCGCTTTCAATTCCCGCGGTTTGCGCCGGAGAATTTTGTTTAACGAAATCAACCAACACACCGCCGGTTTTTTTATCAAAAGCGGCGCGAATACCGATACCAACGCTGGAAGACTCCGCAACGTTGGAAGAAAGTCGGTAGTTGGTCTCGTTAAGATAATAGGAATACTCGTCGTTCAGTCCTTCGATATAACCTTCTACGATACCGTCCAAAATCCGATCGTTTCCGTAGACCGGATCAATGGGAAGAACATAGTTTTTATTGATTAGATCGTTGACCTTATTCAATTTCGTATAGATCTGCTGATTTCGTCCAAGATTATCCACCTTTTGGCTTACGTAGAAATAGGTG
>JAZSJP010000203.1:0-4881 GCA_045534395.1 Eubacteriales bacterium
TAGTACCTATGACGGAAAGAAACGAAATACCGTACATATTTCGCGTTCTTGGCGTTGTTGCGCCGTAAAACGGAGTGACCGCACCTACTTTATTCGGGCATATATTTCAATACGGGATAAAATCCCGGATTTTCTGTTTGATCCGCGTCATGGCATTGTCGGCGGATTTGGGAGAAATCCCAAGTTTTTTTGCAATAACGGATCCGGTATTTCCGGAAAGATACAGATCCAAAACCCGGCGTTCTAAATCCGAAAGACGAGGGTGAACCTTTCTCAAGGCGTCACGAGCGGCGTCGGATTCAGCATATTGCTCGTCAATGAGAAGATCGGCAGAGGGAGTAGCCCCCGCATCTTCCAAGGGAACGAGGTGAACGTCGGACGCAAAGCCGCGGGCGGCGGAACAGATACGGTTGCGGATACATACCTTAATATAAGCGTCAAAGGGGACGCCGCGGGCAGCGTCGTAAGCACAGCAACCGAGATACAGACCCCACAAGCCTTCCTGAATCAGATCGTCTGCGTAACGGTCGGGATAGGAAGAAACGACCTTATAAATAAAAGGAAGATACTGCTGATGAGCAGAGGCAAAATCAAAGGTCATTTCCGTTCCTTCCAAGGCGTTATTTTATCTGAATTTCCCAAAAGACGCAAAATGCCCCGCCCTCACGCATGTGAGGGAGAGGCACAAAAGACAATTTTCGGAAAATTCGATGGGGTCATAAGTAAAAAACCTTAGTTAATAATGGTCTGTTCGGTATCCATATCGAAGAGGTGGATCTTGTTCATGTCCAGAGCGATCTTGATGGTGTCCCCGGGTTTGGCAACGGAGGTGGGATCGACGCGGGCAGTGAACTTGTTCTCTTGAACGTCCAGATACAGATAGGTTTCGGCGCCCATCTTTTCGGTAACTTCGACTTCTGCGGAAATGATGGATTCCGCGTACTTTTCGAAGTAGAAGGGGTCATCGTAAATATCTTCGGGACGAATACCCATAATGACCTGCTTACCGCCGTAAGACAGAAGCTTCTCGTAATGCTCGGTGCGAACCTTGGCTTCGGGAATCTTCAGAGATTCCTCTCCGAAGTTGACGAACATATCGTCGCCGCGACGGGTCAGTTTGACTTCGATGAAGTTCATCTGAGGAGATCCGATAAAGCCGGCAACGAAGAGGTTACAGGGCGTATCGTACAGAACCTGAGGAGAGTCACATTGCTGAATAAAGCCGTCTTTCATAACGACGATACGGTCAGCCATGGTCATAGCCTCGGTCTGGTCGTGGGTAACGTAAATGAAGGTGGTTTCCAACTTTCTGTGAAGTTTGGAAAGTTCGGTTCTCATGGAAGCACGGAGTTTGGCGTCCAAGTTAGACAGAGGTTCGTCCAAGAGGAACACCTTAGGTTCACGAACGATGGCACGACCCAGAGCAACACGCTGTCTCTGACCGCCGGACAAAGCCTTGGGACGACGATCCAACAAGTGGGAGATATCCAAAATACGGGCAGCTTCATCAACGCGGCGCTTGATTTCTTCCTTAGAGACCTTGCGGAGTTTCAGACCGAAAGCCATATTTTCATACACGGTCATGTGAGGATACAGAGCGTAGTTCTGGAACACCATGGCGATATCACGATCCTTGGGAGCAATATCGTTGACCAAACGGTCATCAATACGAAGTTCGCCCTCGGTGATTTCTTCCAAACCGGCAATCATACGAAGAGTCGTAGACTTTCCGCAACCGGAAGGTCCGACCAAAATAATAAATTCTTTGTCCTTAATTTTAAGGTTAACATCGGTAACGGCACGAACGCCGCCGGCATAGACCTTACCGATTCCTTTTAACGTTAAACCTGCCACGAGAATGTACCTCCAATTGTTTGCATAGATTCACTTATTACATAATAACACAAAACGCGATTTTTTCATAGTGGCAATTTCACCAAACTTCGTTTTGTTTTTTTGGCAAACTTGCACAAAAGAAAAAATTATAGTACCATTTTTGGGACTTTTTCAATTTTTTCTGGAGAAAAATGCAGATTCTCCCACAAAAAATTCAAATTCGAATTTAGGGGAGATTGATAACGTCCATGTCGTTGGCGCGCTTAGTGCATGCCAGCATGGCGTCTGCCATAACCTGAGAAAAACCGCTTTTTTCCATAACGTTGATGGCTTCCGCGGTGGTACCCTTGGGGGTTGCAACCGACGTCAGCAACTCTTGAGCGGATTTCTTGGAACTTTCCATAGTTTTTGCGGCACCGATAAAGACCTGTGCGGCAATCTGTTCCGCAGTTTCGGAGTCAATTCCCTGAGCAACAGCGCCTTCCGCAATGGCTTTTACCATATAATAAAAATATGCGGAAGCAGAGCCGGCGGCGGCGATATAGTCGTTCAACTTCTTCTCCTCTACCACGCGGAGAATTCCGATAGATTCAAAGAGGTCTTTCAGCAGTTGAAGTTCCTGATAAGTAATGGGCATTTCATACGCCATAGCGGTAACGCCTTTACCGAACTCACAAGCAACGTTGGGAATGACCCGAACCAGCTTGCACTCTTTACCGAGATATTTCTTTGCAGCGGAGATGGTAACGCCTGCGGCGGCGCTGACAAGAACGTTGTTAAAGGAAACAGCGTCTTTGATCTTTTCCATAACCACTTTTACGTCCGAGGGACGCACGGCAAGAATTACGATCTTGGAAGCGGAAACCACGTCAGCCTCGCTTTCCATTACTGCAACACCGCGAACTGCGAGGGAAGTACGCACCTTCTCATCGGGATCATAGGCACAGACAGACGCGGGGGTAAGGATATTTCCGGAGAGGAATCCTTCCATCAGAGCCGAACCGAGATGTCCGACACCGATAAAGCCCAAAGAATACATTACACTCATCCTTTCCTGTTTCACTTCGCCCGAAAGCGACATTATTTTTCTATTTTATTATTATAGCACATTTTTTTCAATCTGTAAAGAGCCAAATTGGTTTTTTTTGTGTCAAAGAACAGAAAATCAAAAGAAATTAACGAAAAAACATTGACAATTTCTTCCGAGGGTGGTATAATTGAAAATAGGTTTGTCCTACCATAACATATTGCAAAAGAAAAAAAATTATACCGAAGTAAGGAGACTCGTATGCTGAACGTACTTGCCGTTACATTTCCTCAATGGCTTACCAATTGGGATTTGGGGGTAGATAATTGGATCCAAAGTTGGCGGACGCCTTTTTTGGACACCTTTTTCACGATTATCACGAGGTTGGGAGACGAAGGGCTGATTTGGATCGCCATTGCCGTGATTCTGCTCTGCTTTAAAAAGACCCGAAAAATCGGGATTACCATGGCTTTGGGATTGATTATCACCACGATTTTGGGGAATGAAATTTTGAAGAAAGTCATTCAGCGTCCCCGTCCTTTTGACACCCCAGGCGCCTTGTTGGACGGTGACAGTTTGCTGGTACCGAGACCGGGGCAGTATTCCTTCCCCTCGGGACATACGGGATCGTCCTTTGCCTCGGCGGTTTCCATTGTATTGTATAACCGAAAATGGGGAATTCCCGCTCTGATTTTGGCGGCTCTCATTGCCTTCTCCCGCCTGTACGTTTACGTACATTTCCCCACGGACGTCATGGCAGGCACCGTATTGGGTACCGTAAGCGCCTTGATTGCCTTCTTCCTGTGGAGAAAGTGGTTGGAAAAATTGGTGGTCAAAGCATGGAACAAACTATTCAAAAAGCATACCATTGAACACATTTAAAAAAATTGCCCTCACCGTATCGGTGAGGGCGATTTTTATTGAAACTCTCGCAATTTTGCATTTAGCATTTTGAATTTTGCATTACTTGTAAAGGGTCTGTCCGATGGCGCGTTTCCAACCTCGAAGGATTTCTTCCCGCGTGGTTTCGTTCATGTTGGGAACAAAGGTCTTAGCGGAACGGCGAATGGCGGAAATTTCCGACTCGTCTTTCCACAATCCAACGCCTAAGCCCGCCATAAAAGCGGCACCTTGAGCAGTAGTTTCCGTATTGACGGGACGATCCACGGGAGCACCCAAAAGGTCGGACTGCAACTGCAAAATCACGTCGCTTCGGGAAGCACCGCCGTCCACCTTTAAAATGGAGAAGGGGGTTCCCGTATCTTCCTGCATAGCGGTGAGAAGATCGTTGGTTTGGAAGGCAATGCTCTCCAACGCCGCGCGAATAATGTTGGCACGGGTGGTTCCCCGGGTCAGACCGGTGATGGTTCCCCGAGCGTACATATCCCAATAAGGAGCGCCCAATCCGGTAAAGGCAGGTACGAAATAGACACCGCCGTTGGTTTCGGTTGCGGCAATAATGTCGGCTTCGGGAGCGGACATGATGATTTTCAGTTCATCTCTCAGCCATTGCAAGACGGCACCGCCGATAAAGACGCTGCCTTCCAAGGCGTAGGTAACTTTGTCTCCCCTGCTCCACGCAACGGTAGTGACCAATCCGTTTTTGGAAGCCACGGGACGGTCGCCGGTATTCATCATCAAAAAACAACCGGTGCCGTAGGTGTTTTTGGCGTCACCTTCGGAAAAACAAGCCTGACCGAACAATGCGGCGTGCTGGTCTCCGGCAATTCCCGAAACGGGAATGGGACAACCGAACAGTTCCACCTTAGTTTCCCCGAAATATCCGATAGACGGCTTGACTTCGGGCAAAACGGATGGGGGAATATCAAACAACTTCAGAAGCTCTTCGTCCCAATCCATGGTGTGAATGTTGAACAGAAGGGTACGGGACGCGTTGGTCACGTCGGTGGCGTGAACACCGGTCAACTGCCACAAAAGATAGCAGTCCACCGTACCGAAGAGAATCTCACCCCGTTCTGCGCGGGCACGAACGCCGGGGACGTTCTCAAAAATCCATT
>JAZSJP010000058.1:0-1727 GCA_045534395.1 Eubacteriales bacterium
GCTCCGGCATGACCCACTCTGCCGCTATGGCTTCCGAAATTCTCCCCGGCAAAACCATTCTGGAAGCGTTGAATACCGACTTGGTCTGCGACGCTATCAACACCGCTATGCGTGAACTGTTCCTGCAGATCGTGTACGGCCGTTCTCAGTCTGCGTTCTCCGAAGACGGACTTCCCATCGGCGCCGGCATGGAAGACCTGGGTAAGGGCGCTCGCTCTCAGGTCGGTACCATGTACAGCACCAAGGCGAAGGGCGTTCGTTACCTGGAAATGGCAGAAGGTTACGTAACCCGTATGGCTCTGGACGCTGACGATCAAGTCATCGGCTACGAGTTTGTTTCCTTGGGCAAAATGACCGACTTTATCAAGAAGGGCGACGATCCCACCACCGCTTACAATAAGGCTATGGGCACTTACGGCCGCTTTGACGGTGCCGCTAAGTATATCGATCCCCGCAAAGAATAATAGGAGGAATGAAAGATGGCACTGTTTGAAAGTTACGAAAGACGCGTTGACAAAATCAACGAAGTTTTGAAAGAATACGGCATCTCCTCCATCGAGGAATGTAAAAAGATCACCATGGATCTGGGCATCGACTGTGACAAGATCGTCCGCGAAACTCAGCCCATCTGCTTCGAAAACGCCGTTTGGGCTTACACCGTCGGCGCTGCAATCGCCATTAAGAAGGGCTGCAAGAAAGCCGCTGACGCCGCTGCCGCCATCGGTATCGGTCTTCAGGCATTCTGTATCCCCGGCTCCGTTGCGGAAAACCGCAAGGTAGGTTTGGGACACGGTAACTTGGGCTCCATGCTTCTGTCGGAAGATACCGACTGCTTCTGCTTCTTGGCAGGACACGAATCCTTCGCCGCCGCAGAAGGTGCAATCAAAATTGCTCTGAATGCAAACAAGGTTCGCGTAAAACCCTTGCGCGTTATCCTCAACGGTCTGGGCAAAGACGCCGCCTTCATCATCTCCCGTATCAACGGCTTCACCTACGTTCAAACCAAGTTTGACCCCGCCACCGAAACCGTCACCGTCGTCAAGGAAACTCCCTACTCCGACGGAGACCGTGCAAAGGTTCGTTGCTACGGTGCGGATAACGTTCCCGAAGGCGTTGCCATTATGAGATTGGAAAACGTCGGCGTTTCCATCACCGGGAACTCCACCAACCCCACCCGCTTCCAGCACCCCGTTGCCGGAACCTACAAGAAATGGTGTAACGAAAACGGCGTGAAGTACTTCTCCGTCGCTTCCGGCGGTGGTACCGGACGCACCCTGCATCCCGATAACATGGCAGCCGGCCCCGCTTCTTACGGCATGACCGACACCATGGGTCGTATGCACTCCGACGCTCAGTTCGCCGGTTCTTCTTCCGTTCCCGCCCACGTAGAAATGATGGGACTCATCGGCATGGGCAACAACCCCATGGTCGGTGCAACCGTCGCCGTGGCCGTTGCCGTCGAAGAGGCTCAGAAGTAATTCTTGGAATTCCAAGGTTTTCTTGAGTCCCCTGAACTGCTGTAAAACCCCGATTGCTTAAAATCAATCAAAAAATAGTTGGACACGTCATTTTGAGGATTCCCCCCCCGATGACGTGGCCGGTTTTTTATTTGGTTTTCGGAGGATTTGCAGATATAAAAAATGAGATTAAGGGGAAGAAAAACAACCACATTAGTATTTGTGATATGAAAGAAATCCAATGTCTTCTATTGTTAATTGATACTCCCC
>JAZSJP010000118.1:0-1806 GCA_045534395.1 Eubacteriales bacterium
CTTGGCTCACAGAACGACATGGCTACGATCCGACTTCCCCGCTTCGGTGAGGGTGGTAGCGTCGGCAATGGCAAAGGGTACGTTCAAGGTTTTTGCCAGCACCTGTGCCAACAGGGTTTTTCCTGAGCCTGTGGGACCCAAAAGAAGGACGTTGCTCTTTGCTAATTCTACGTCGGCGTTGTTGTCCTGATTCAAAATCCGCTTGTAGTGGTTATAGACCGCCACCGAAAGAGCGATTTTTGCATCGTCCTGACCGATGACGTATTCGTCCAACGCCGCCTTGATCTCGGCGGGAGTTTTCATGGTCAGCCGAAGTTTTTCGTCCTTTTTCTGCTGTTTCTTTTCCGCTAAAGCTTCCATGTATTCCACGCAAGCTTCTACGCAGTCGTTACAGATATAGGTTCCGGGTTCAATGCCGGAAATAAAGGTTTTCTCCCCGGTGCAGGGCTGCCCGCAAAAGGAGCAGGTGCGCAGGTCGTTATTCTGATTTGCCATAAAGGTCCCTTTCGGAAAAAATGTTTGACTTACCGATGGGCAATTACTTGATCGATCAGTCCGTATTCCTTTGCCTGTTGGGCAGTCATGAAGTTATCCCGTTCCGTATCTGCCTTGATTACGTCCAAAGGTTTTCCTGTGTTTTCTGCGAGGATCTGATTCAATTTGTCCTTGATATCCAAAATGCGTTCGGCGTGGATCTTAATGTCTGTTGCCTGACCTTGAAATCCGCCCAAGGGTTGATGAATCATCACTTCACTATTGGGAAGTGCGTAGCGTTTTCCTTTGGCGCCGGCAGAAAGAAGGAAAGCTCCCATGCTTGCCGCCATACCCACGCAGATGGTGGAAACGTCACATTTGATATAATTCATGGTATCGTAGATTGCCATGCCCGCGGTAATGGAGCCCCCGGGACTGTTGATATACAGGCTGATGTCTTTGTCCGGGTCGACGGATTCCAAAAACAACAGTTGAGCAACCACCAGATTTGCAGTTACGTCGTTGACCTCGTCTGCCAAAAAGACGATGCGGTCGTTAAGCAGACGGGAAAAAATATCATAGGCGCGTTCTCCCCGGTTGGTCTGTTCGACTACGGTGGGAACTAAGGCGTTATTCAGCATATTCAACTCTCCTTAAAGTAAGTATTTGTCGGTGTTTCGATAATTCGGGGACCTTCCTTCCGAAAGGACGGTCCCCGGTCGTTCTGTTTCAGTATCGCCGAAAATCTTACGGATTATTCAGCGTCTTTTTTTGCTGCGGTCTTTTTCGCGGCAGGTTTTTTGGCAGTGGTTGTTTTTGCTGCAGCGGTCGTCTTTTTGGCGGCGGGCTTTTTGGCAGCCGTTTCACCTTCTGCCTTGGCAGCGGTCTTCTTTGTGGTGGTGGACTTAGCAGCGGTGGTAGTCTTCTTTGCCGCGGTGGAAGTGGTCTTCTTGGCAGCAGGTTTCTTTGCGGGTGCGGTTTCTTCCGCAGTTTCCGCCTTCTTTGCGGGAGCCTTCTTGGCAGCGGGCTTCTTGGCGGCGGCTTTCTTGCCTTCCGCAACCATTTCGGCGTGAGCCTTTACACATTCAAAGGCTTTGGCGGTTGCCAATTCCTTAATGATGTTTTCGGTCACGGCGTCGCTCTTAATGCGTTCCACGGGAACTTGCATTTCCTTGGAGAATTTTTCGTATTCGGCGTTGACGTCTTCGTCGGAGATGACGACGCCTTCCAATTCGGCAATCTTTTCCAAAGCCAAACGGAGTTTTACGTCAGCCTGAGCGCGAGCGGCAAACATGGAGCGCAGACCTTCCATCTTCGCGCCGGTAATCTGCA
>JAZSJP010000076.1:0-3357 GCA_045534395.1 Eubacteriales bacterium
CCTAAAACTTCTTTATGTTCCCCCACCTGAACCATCAGGTTTCCTTCAATGATCAGGTCACATTCCTGTCCGGCGTGGGTGGTCAGTTCAATGTCCTTCTTTTCGGCTTCCGGATCGTAGATACTGCGAACGTACAGCGGTTCTGCAATACGGTCCCGGAAGGCGTAAGCCAAGTTGTAGTAGGTCATCCCGTGGGCTTTGGAAACTTCCTGTCCCTGTCCCCGACGGGTGACGGTATAAGATTTCAGTTTCGGGCTTTGCCCCTCGATGATTTCGGTGACGTTGACCTTTAAAGCCATGGCACAACGATAAATAAAGGCAAAGTTCAGATCGCTGGTGCCGGCTTCACATTGCAGATATTCTTCTTCCCCAACGCCGGTCTTTTCCGCCATTTCGGCAGTTGACAGACCTTCCAGCTGACGAAGCTCGCGAATACGAGCCGCAATTTCCCGGATCTTTGAATCCAGTCCGGTCATTTGTTCCATACGTTTTCTCCTATCCGGGACGGAAATAAAAACACACTCGTCCCAAAGCTGATAAAACTTTGAGACGAGTGCGTGCATTACAACACCCGCGGTACCACTCAAATTGCGGAATTCCCGCCTCTCTTGAGGTCCAACAACCTCTATGCCTTAACGCAGCAATCACGGGAAGATTCTACAACCTTTACGGTTTTCTTTCTTCCGGCTCGGAAGTGACAAATAACGGAGAATTTCCATGGCTCACACCAACCGCCATCTCTCTCGGGGAAACCGATTCCGCATCCTCTTCGTCTGTGCCTTTGTAAATAATAGTGCTATTTTATCATAACTTTAGCGATTTGTCAAGACCTTTTTCGCATTTTTTTGCAAAAAATTCGGTTTTCCGTTGATTTTACAACTTATTGCGCTGAATTTTTCCGCTGATGGTCTTGGGAAGGGACTCGCGGAAGACCACGATGCGGGGATATTTGTAAGGCGCCGTATTTTTCTTGACGTAATTTTGAATTTCCTTTTTCAGTTCTTCCGTAGGCTCAGTGCCCTTAGTCAAAACCACGGAAGCCTTAACGACCTGTCCGCGCACTTCGTCGGGCGCCGCGGAAACACCGCATTCCAACACGTAGGGCAATTCCATGATGACGCTCTCGATCTCAAAGGGTCCGATGCGGTAACCCGAAGATTTGATAACGTCGTCTACGCGGCCCACGTACCAGAAGTAGCCGTCTTCGTCCCGCCACGCGGTATCACCGGTGTGATACATTCCGTCGTGCCATGCGTCGGCGGTCTTTTCCGCATCGAGATAATACTCACGGAACAATCCGCAGGGAACCGACTTGTCGGTGTGAATGACGATCTCACCCACTTCGCCCGCGGCGAGACTGTTGCCGTCGGCGTCGACAATGTCAAGATCAAATTGGGGAGATGCTTTTCCCATAGATCCGATCTTGGGAACGGTGCCCGCCAAATTGGCGATGGCAAGGGTCGTCTCCGTTTGACCGAAACCTTCCATGATCTCCAAGCCCGTGGCTTCCTTGAACTTTTTGAACACCTCGGGATTCAAGGCTTCCCCGGCGGTGGTCATGTGATGAATGGAAGAAAGATCGTACTTGGACAGATCTTCCCGAATCAACATACGCAACATGGTGGGGGGAGCGCAGAAGGTGGTGATATTGTATTTTGCAAACATGGGGAGAATGTCTTTTTCGTCGAAGCGGTCAAAGTCGTAGACGAATACCGCTCCCTCGCAGAGCCATTGACCGTACAGTTTGCCCCACATAGATTTTCCCCAACCGGTGTCGGAAATGGTCAGATGCAGACCGTCCCTCTCACAGCAATGCCAATACTTTGCCGTAACGTAATGCCCCAAGGCATAGGTATGCTTATGTGCCGCCATTTTGGGATTCCCGGTAGTTCCGGACGTGAAGAACATCAACGCCGTTTCATCACCGGCGGAAGCGTCTTCGGAACGCAGGAATTTGCGGGAAAAGAGTTTGAATTCTTCATCAAAATCGTGCCACCCGTCTTTGGAACCGCCCACCAGAATTTTGGTAGTTACTTGAGGACATTTTTCCGCAGCGGCGGCGGCAATGTCGGATACGTCTCCGTCGGCGGTACAAACGATGGCAGAAACCCCGGCGGCGTTATAACGGTATTCAAAATCGTGTTCTTTCAACTGATTGGTGGCGGGAATGGCGACGGCACCCATCTTGTGAAGGGCAACCATGGCAAACCAAAATTGATAATGCCGCTTGAGAACCAGCATGACCTTATCTCCCCGTTTGATCCCCAAGGACGTAAAATAGTTCGCGCATTGATTGGAATATTGCTTGATATCCTTAAAGGTAAAGCGGCGCTCGGTGCGATTGACGTCCAAATGCAACATGGCAAGTTTTTCGGGATACCGTGCGGCAATTTCGTCCACCACGTCAAAACCGAAATTAAAGGTGTCGGTGTTTTTAAAACGAATATTTTGCAGCCCGCCGTTTTCGTCTTCCTCCGTTTCCACGAACTTATCGCAAACCAAGGCGCGCGAAGGTTTTCCCGTAACAAGGCTGGCGCGCACCGTCTCTTCTTTGACGTCGTCTCCGGGCAAAACCACGGCACAAAAAACGCAATCTTCCCCATCAACGGCAATCATACCGTGAGGCGTGGAAGAATTGTAATAGATACTGTCCCCTTCGCCCAAAATCTCCGTATGATTTCCGATCTGAACCTTCAATTTTCCGCTGACCACCAAGTCAAATTCCTGACCGGAGTGGGTGGCAAGGTGAATGGGTTTGTTCTGCTGAGAGGGATCGTATTCGTATCTTACCCAATAGGGCTCGGCAATCTTTTTCCGAAACATGGGAGCCAAATTCTGAATGGTGATTCCGTCTTCCTTTGCCGTTTCCTGCCCCTGCCCTTTACGGGTGACGGTATAGGAAGAAAGATTGGCGGACGTTCCTTCCAAAAGGTCGGAAATTCCGATACCGAAGACCAAAGAACATTTATGAATAAAGGAGAAGGGAAAATCGGTCTCTCCTTTTTCATACCGAAGATATTCTTCGACGGAAACTTCGGTCTGTTTTGCCGTTTCTTCCACGGACAATCCGGAAATCTCTCGCATCTCCCGAATACGTGCTGCGACCTGAAGAAGTTTTTCGGTTTCTACTGTTGTTGCCATGTTTTTTACCTCCTGACGGAAATTTTTGGGTGAGCGCGTCCTTGTTGGACGGGATCGGATTTGCGGCTCACCGGTAAAAAAACAAACCCGTCCCAAAGAAAGTCTTTGAGACGGGTGTGACTATACACTCGCGGTACCACTCAAATTGCGGAAAGTATTCCTTCCGCCACTCTTGGGATCCAACAATCCCTATGCATTAACGCAGCAATCACGGGA
>JAZSJP010000101.1:0-5768 GCA_045534395.1 Eubacteriales bacterium
CGGTTGCCTGCGGCGATAAATGCTGCGTGGGTATTTTCTTTTTCTAATCCGGAAACACCCCGGTGGGCAACCATTTTGGGCTTCTGCGAACACGTAAATTTAATGGTATCACTCATAGTAAAATCTCCGTTTTTTTCAGTATAGCATATCCCTGAAAAAAAGTCAAGGCGCAATCTTGACATTTTTTGAAAAAAGCGTTATAATAATATGTACTGAAAAGGAAAGAAGGATTGAAATGAACGAATTTTTAAAAACGATACTTGCCAAATTAGGAGAATTTGCTTCCACCGCGGGACTTCGTCTTGTGGGTGCTCTTCTGATTTTGATCTTTGGTTTTAAGATTTGTAAATTGTTGATTAAGCTGTTAAAGAAATCGCACTTTTTTGAAAAGATGGACGGTGGAGTTCAAACCTTTTTATCAAGTCTTTTGAACATCGTTTTGAAAATCATGATCGTTTTGAGCGCCATTGCACTTTTGGGCGTTCCCATGACGAATTTCGTGGCGTTGCTGGCTTCTGCAGGTGTTGCCATCGGCGCATCTCTGCAAGGTTCTTTGTCCAATCTTGCGGGCGGAATCATGATTCTCATGTTCAAACCGTTCCAAGTCGGGGATTATATTGACACCGCCGAAGGTTCGGGAACCGTAACGGAAGTAACGATCCTTTATACCATACTTACCACCCCCGACAATCGCCGCATCGTGATCCCCAACGGTGCCATTTCCAATGAAGCCATTACCAATTATTCTTATCATGACCATCGCCGTCTCGATCTTACGTTTTCCGTCTCTTATGACGCAGACGTTGAGGTCGTGAAGAATCTTTTGTTGGAAACGGCAAGAGCGCATTCTTTGGTGTTATCCGAACCGGACGTTCCTTTTTGCCGTCTTGCGGAGCATGGGGAGTCTTCCTTGAATTTCGCACTTCGAGTATGGGTCAAAAGTGAAAATTATTGGCAGGTCAATTTTGATTTGAAAGAAGCCGTCAAAAAAGCCTTGGACGAGAACGGTATTGAAATTCCCTATCCCCAAATTGACGTACATATTGACAAATAAGCAAACAAATAGCCCGGACAAGCGTCCGGGCAATTTGTTACGTATTATTCAACGGATTCTGCTTCTGCAACAACTGTTGCTTCCTTGTTCAGATAATTGTTCTGATATTCTTCATCGGACATTCTCAAAATGCCAATGCCTTTCACGATTCCCATGATTTCCAAAATCAGTCCGCCGATGCCGCAGGTGAACAGGGACAGGGCAATTTTGCCGATTCCCGCGCCTACGTTACCCTGCATGAAATCGGGAACGCCGTAGCAGTTGAAAATGATGGTCATGATACCGAACAAGATTTTGTTTTGCATAAGTATTCTCCTTTGCGTTTTGTAAGTTTATTATAGCACAAAAAATCTGATTTGTCAAGGTTTTTTTAGGTCGTTACTATCGAAATAAGGAAATTTTTCTCTTTTTTTGTAATAAAGTCCCATGGTTGGACAGACGTCAATACGTCGGTTTTGGAAAAAATTTTACAAAGAGAGCAATCCATTTTAAACAAGGCTTCTTTCCGCGTCCAAAGGGTAAAAAAACGATACAAACGTTCTTCGTCATTCTTTGCGGCGCGGAGATATTCCAACTCCGTATCGGTGCATATTTTTTCTTGCGCCGAAGGGGAAATGGGGCGAATCAACTCAACGTCAACTCCGATGGGACGGTGGGAAACAACGCATACGACGATGTTCTCCGAGTGAGAAACGCTGAAATAAACAGGATTGTTTTCCAAATACGGTTTCCCTTCGGGGGAGACGCAGATGAAAATCTGATCTTTCGGTAGATTTAGCGCCTCGGAAAGAGCGACGCGCATCAGTCTGTCTGCGGCAATGCATTGTTTCTTCGCCAAGGGTTTGATCAATCGGTCGCATTTTGCTCTGCGTTCCGGTTGCATTTGACGGTACCAACGGGTCAATGCTTCTTGGCTGACCGTGGAAATATCAAGAAAATATTCCTTCAAATCCATCGCTCCTTTCTTATTTTATTATACTCGAAGGAATAAAATTTGTCAAGTCACAAAAAATTACACTTTTTTTCCGGAAAACCTCTTGCAATCTGCAACGATTTGTTGTATAATAGATAAGTAAAAGAAAATTTTCGGAGGTAAAACGAAATGTTAGTTTCCGCAAAAGAAATGCTTACCAAGGCAAAGGCCGGTCATTATGCGGTCGGTCAGTTCAATATCAACAACCTGGAATGGACGAAAGCCATTCTCCTTACCGCACAGGAAATGAATTCTCCCGTGATCCTCGGTGTTTCCGAAGGTGCCGGAAAATATATGTGCGGTTATAAGACCATCGTTGGTATGGTGGAAGGTATGATCGAAGGCCTCGGAATAACGGTTCCCGTTGCTCTGCACCTGGATCACGGCTCTTATGAAGGCGCTCTCGCTTGTATTGAAGCCGGATTCTCTTCCGTTATGTTTGACGGCTCTCACTATCCCATTGAAGAAAATATTGCAAAGACCAAGGAATTGGTTAAACTGACCGGCGAAAAGGGAATTTCTCTGGAAGCCGAAGTCGGTGCCATCGGTGGAGAAGAAGACGGTGTTGTCGGCTCCGGTGAATGTGCCGATCCCGATGAATGTAAGGAGATTGCCGACCTGGGCGTAACCATGCTTGCCGCCGGTATCGGTAATATCCACGGAAAATATCCCGCGAATTGGGCAGGCTTGTCCTTTGACACCTTGGCAGCCATTCAGCAGAAAACCGGAACCATGCCTTTGGTTCTTCACGGCGGCACCGGTATTCCCGCGGAAATGATCAAGAAAGCTATCGACTTGGGCGTTTCTAAGATTAACGTTAATACGGAATGTCAGCTGGCATTTGCCGAAGCTACCCGCAAGTACGTAGAAGCCGGAAAAGATTTGGAAGGCAAAGGCTTCGATCCCCGCAAACTTTTGGCTCCCGGCGTGGAAGCCATCAAAGCCACCGTTCGGGAAAAGATCGAACTCTTCGGCTCCGCAAACAAAGCTTGATTCTGTTTTTTAGGGAACCTACCGCAAGGTAGGTTCTTTTTTTAAGAGAAAAATTTTTGAATGCTCCTCTTCACCGTTGCTCTGAGGCAGACGTTTTCAGCGATGACAAGAAACATAAAATCCCTCTCGGGCAGCCGTTACCTTTCTTAATATATTGTAATGGAATACTCCCCGAACATTGTTCGGGGAGTTGTTTATTTATAGAGTAAATGCCGAAAAATCAAAAGTTTCTTTTTGTTCTGTGCAAACAAGTTCTGCAATGTGCTTTTCGATTTTCACTCCGCAGACTGCGTTTAATTCGTTAAACAGTGCGTTGGAGTTTACTTCGCAGATGATGGGTTCTCCGTCCTTGCCGTAAAGAAGATCCACTCCGCCGAAATCCAATCCAAGAAGTCGACAGGCGTCAATGGCTGCTTGTTCAAATTTTTTGGACGGTTCTATCTTGGTTCCGTGTCCACCTGCACCGATATTGGAGCGGAAATCCGTCGGATTATGTCGTTCCATTGCGGCAACTGCTTGTCCACCCACCACGTAGATTCGAAGGTCTTTTCCTTTGGACGACTCCACGTACTTTTGGAATAAATGCGGTTTTTCCTTCCATTCTTCACAGCAAAGCAGTAATTCTTCTTGGTTCTGTATCAGCTTGACTTGTTGTCCCAAGGAACCAAAGGCAAGTTTTGCAACCAAAGGATATTCAAGCCGCTTTCCGACGCGTTCCGCAAAGGTTTTTCTGAATTCGGGATTGTCGGAGAATAACAGGGGAGACGATACCGTTTCCGGCACGCACAGATCCCGACGCAACAATTCCACCGTTCGGCGCTTATCGTCGCACAATTCGATGGAGCCGATGTTGTTGTACAGGCGAACTCCCAAAGCTTCCAACCGCAATCCCGTAATTACGTCTTTGTCAAAATAAACGCATTTAGCAAAATTAATTTCTTCATCTTTTAAGAAAACCAACTCGTCCGTATAGAGGCACGGACAATCCAATTCTTCTGCAACGGCGTGTGCCTGTTTTCCGAAAATCGGTTCCAGAGAGCGATTGTAAAGAACGGCGTATTTCTTATTCATCGTATCAATCTTTCATCATTTCTTCATAGGCGGACATGATTGCCAATTTTCCGCTGGAATAGGTTAAGCCGCCCTGCAAATATCCCACAAAAGGATCACGCATGGGGCCGTCGGCGGAAATTTCAATGGACGCACCCGAAACGAAGGTTCCCGCTGCCATAATGACCTGATCGTCGTATCCGTCTTCTAAATAAGGCTCGGGGAATACAAAGGAATCTACAGGAGATCCTTTTTGAATTCCCTGACAAAAGCGAACCAATTTGCTCGGATCTCGGAAGGTGACCGTTTGCACGATATCACTGCGTTTTGCATCAAAAGAAGGTGAAGTCTCAAATCCGGCGTTGCCGAACAGTTTTGCGGCAAAAACGGCGCATTTCATGGCCTGTGCAACAGTGTGAGGTGCCATAAATAAGCCCATAAGAAGGGGACGCATTTGATCTAACGTCGGTGTGCAGTCTTTTCCCAAACCCACGGCAGTCAGACGGAACGCCGCTTTTTCCACTAAATCTTTTCGTCCGGCAATGTAGCCGCCTGTCAGGGCAATTCCGCCCCCGGCATTTTTGATCATCGAGCCGGCAATGAGATCTGCTCCCACTTGTGTGGGTTCTCGATCTTCGGTAAATTCGCCATAGCAGTTGTCTACCATGACGATGGCGCGCTTGTTTACGGTTTTGATGATTTTTTCGATGGTATCAATGGTCAGCGCCGGACGAGTGGTGTACCCTCGAGAGCGTTGAATATATACCATTTTGATGGAATTATCTTCCTGCAAAGCACGGTCAATGGCATCATAATCGGGAGAAAAATCTTCCAACAAATTGATTTCTTTGTACTTTACACCGAAATCTGCCAAGGAACCGTTTCCGGCAGTTCCCGACAAGCCGATGGTTTGCAACAAAGTATCATAAGGTCTTCCCGTAACGGCAAGCATGGTGTCGTCGGGACGGAGCACCGAAAACAATGCCGTCGCTAAGGTATTGGTTCCCGAGGAAAAGTTGTGGCGAACCAAGGCATCTTCCGCCTCAAAAATCTGTGCCCAGATGGAATCCAAAGTGTCTCTTGCCTTATCGTCGTGTCCGTAACCGGTCGTGCCGTATAAGGTTGCTTGACTGACTCTGTGATCCCAAAAGGCTTGCATAACCTTTTGGGTGTTCTTCTCTTCCAAGGCTTCAATGTTTCGAAATTGCTTCTGAATTTGTTGCTCCGCAGTTTCTGCGGCAAGTCTGGTTTCTAAGGTAAACATTTTTTATCTCCGTTAATACTTGCTTTTTTTTTGAAAATATGGTAAAATATATGTAGATACTTCTATTATATCGAAAAAAACAGAAACTGTCAAGAAGGGAACGAGGTTTTTTGCTGAATTTTCTGAGAAATCGACCGGATTTGAACGAGATTCTGCGTGAAGTAGGGAACGATTGCACTCCTTCCGCTGAAAAAATATTCCGCGCCGCACAACCCGTCGATGAAATTAAAGTGGTTATTTTGGGACAGGATCCCTATCCCGCGCCGGGTGCCGCAACGGGACTTGCTTTTGAAGTGAACGGACTTCACAGCTGGAAACAACCCTTTCGTCAGGTGTCTTTGAAAAACATCCTTCGTCTTCTGTATGCTTCGTATACGGGTGCAGATCCCTATGAAACGAAGTTTTCTCATATTCTTGCCGCTATGGACAAGGGC
>JAZSJP010000166.1:0-4970 GCA_045534395.1 Eubacteriales bacterium
ATTCAAGACCATCCCGAAAAGGGCGGCAAGTACTACTTCGTTGACGGTCAACCCAAAGAAATGGGTCTGTTCCTGAACGAAGCTGACGGTTTCTACTACGTCGCTCAGTACGACGGTAAGATCATCACTTCCGAAAATTACTTCACCGGCGACGTCGGCGGTAAGTACTATGTTTGGAAGAGTACCAACTGCGACCACCTCAAAGGCTGGCAGATGTTCGGCAAAGACGGTAGAATGATCACTGAATAATTGTTAAAAATAAGATGGCTCCCGAATCTCGGGAGCCATCGTTTCATGTTTATTTAATAAAAAAGTTCCCCGGAGATGCCCCGGGGAACATGTAATAGTATTGAAATTAGATGCGAGCAACGCCGGTTTCTTTTGCGGCTTTTACAACTGCTTCTGCAACAACTTGAGCAACACGCTTATCCAATGCGGGAGCAATGATATTTTCTTCATTCAGCTCTTCGTCGGAAATAAGAGATGCCAAAGCGTAGGAGGTAGCAACCTTCATTTCTTCATTGATGCAAGTAGCACGGCAATCTAATGCACCACGGAAAATTCCGGGGAAGGCAAGAACGTTGTTGATCTGATTGGGAAAGTCGGAGCGACCCGTTCCAACAACTCTTGCACCGGCGGCTTTTGCTTTGTCGGGCATAATTTCGGGAGTGGGGTTAGCCATAGGGAAGACGATGGCGTCTTTTGCCATGGACTGAACCATTTCTTCGCTGACAATGTTGGGAGCGGAAACTCCGATAAAGACGTCTGCATCCTTCATTGCGTCTGCCAAATTGCCCATTTTATGTTCCAAGTTGGTAACTTCGGCAATTTCAGCGTGAGCAGTATTCAATTCAGGCATACCTTTGCAGATGATACCGAAACGATCTACCATGGTCAAATTTTTAACGCCCATGTTCAGCAGATGTTTACCGATTGCGATACCTGCAGAGCCGGCACCGTTGATAACGACTTTGACGTCTCCGATATTCTTCTTAACAACGCGCAGAGCATTCAAAAGAGCCGCTGCAACGACGATGGCGGTTCCGTGCTGGTCATCGTGGAAAATGGGAATATCACAGATTTCCTTCAGCTTCTTTTCGACCTCAAAGCAACGGGGAGCGCCAATATCTTCCAGATTGATTCCGCCGAAAGATCCGGAGATCAAATAAATCGTGCGAACCAATTCGTCAACGTCTTTGGATTTGATACAGATGGGGAATGCGTCAACGTCTGCAAAGGTCTTGAACAGAGCGCATTTGCCTTCCATGACGGGCATACCGGCTTCGGGACCGATATCTCCGAGACCGAGAATTGCCGTACCATCGGTAATGACGGCAACTAAATTATTCCGGCGCGTTAATTCGTAGGATTTGTTGACATCCTTGTTGATTTCCAAGCAGGCTTCTGCAACACCGGGAGTATAGGCAAGAGAAAGATCGTGACGATCGTTGATTTCGCAACGGGAAATGACTTCAATCTTTCCGTTCCATTCGTAGTGTTTTTTGAGAGATTCTTGTCTGATATCCATAAAAATCTTCCTTTCGTCTGTTGCAAAAGTTCGGGCGACAACTGCCGCCCGAACGATTGATTACTTAGTCTTCAAAGGGGAATTTGTACTGCGCTAAGCCCAACTCATCGCGAACGGCAATCATTTCCTTCTGTACGGCAGAATTGATCTTTACGCCGGTATTTTTACGTTCACACCATGTGTCGTATTCTTTTTCGCCGGCAGTATAGATGCGATCGCAACCGGGGGCTTTCTGAGAATTGCGCAGATCACGGAGAATCTGTCCGGCAATCTTTTTGAAGGTTTCCAAGCCCATAAACGCTTCGGGATCAATGGCAATAAACCAGTGACCGAGATGGAAGGGAACCTTTTCACCGTTTTCGCCAATGCCGGAAAGTGCTTTCAGGAAGTTACCTTGTTGCAATGCAGCAGAAAGAATTTCAACTACGGTAGCGTAGCCATAGCCCTTATATCCGGCAAGTTCTTCACCGATACCGCCCAAAGGAGCCAAAGCAGCTTCTTCGGTGTTCAGTTCGGTCAAGATGGCAACAGAATCCGTATGGGGGAGACCGTCACGTCCGACAACCATGCCTGCGGGAGTATCTTTTCCTACGCGAGCATAGTATTCAATCTTACCGCGCTGAGTGATGGAGGTTGCACAGTCAATAACAAAGGGGAAAGCTTCATCTGTGGGGAAACCTACGGTAAGGGGATTGGTTCCCAACATATTTTCGACACCGAAGGTAGGTGCGATGGAAGGACGGGCATTGGTACCGGTCATACCGATGCAACCGGCTTTTGTAGCCATGGTAGCATAATAACCGGCAATACCGTAGTGGCAAGAATTACGAACAACGACCATGCCGATGCCGAATTTCTTCGCCTTCTGAATAGCCATTTCCATAGCCTTAAATCCGATAACCTGTCCCATACCGTCATGACCGTCGACAACGGCGGTAGCGGCAAAATCTTTGATAACTTCAAAATTCGTTACGGGATTTTGAATTCCGGCCTTAATACGATCCAAATAAATGGGTTTAAAGCGGTTTACACCGTGAGATTCAATGCCTCTCTTGTCAGATTCAAGCAAAACGTCCGCACAAATTACAGCGTCATTCTTGGGAATGCCGTAGCCAACGAAAGAATCAATTACAAAATTAGTAATTGTTTTCCAGTCTACGTAGTTTCTAGATTCGTCCATAGTATATCTCCCTTTTAAATATTGTTATTTACAACTTAGTATAGCATGTTCGATCGAAAATGTCAATAATTCTATGGAATATGATAAAGTTATTTCACAATTACTGCGGATTTTCGGAGAAAAGTCGAAGATTCCCTATTGACATTCGTTATTCGGTTTGATATAATACATTCGTAAACAAACGGAGGCATCTTATGTCGAAACAAAATGGATTTTCCAGAACTCAAAATACCGTCCTCACGCTGTGTATGGTGGCTTATTCCATATTGTATTTTATGCGTTTGAACATTGCTCTTGCTTTTTCCGGTATGGAAGATTATTTTGGAGCAACGCCGGAAGAATTGGGCATCGTTTCTTCCGCTTTTTTTTGGTGCTATGCTTTCGGTCAACTTATTTTCGGTTTTCTCGGAGAAAAATATCCGGCACGATACATGGTATTTATTGGTCTAATAGGATCCGGAATTCTGAATCTGTCAATTGGAGTCTCACAAAATTTATCCTTGATTACTTTCCTTTGGGCGGTGAATGGTGTCTTTCAATCTATGCTTTGGTCTCCCATTGTAAAGTGCATTGCAAATCATTTTGAAGGAAGCAGAAAGGTTTTGGCATCATTTGCTCTTTCTGTTACACAAGTTATTGGTTATATCATTGCTTGGGTTGGATCTTACTTAATTGATTTGGTGTCCGGTTGGCGTTTTGTTTTTATTATACCTGCTGTATTCGGAATTGTCTTTGCGTTTGTTTGGTTGATTTTGTTCCGATTTGACATCGTACGGGGAAATTTGCCGGAGAAGAAAGGAACCTCTCTTATCCGACAACCTTCCTTACTTTCTTTCCTCGGAGCTATTGCGCTGTTTTCCGTCTTGTTTGGTTTGATAAAATCAAGTTTAGATACTTGGTTGCCCACGCTGTTGAGTGATTTTGGTAATCTTCCGGAGGGCGGAGTTCTCATTACACTTTTGTTGGTTCCTATAACAAACTTCTTAGGAATTTTGTTGTCCAAATTCATGGTCAAACGCTTAAACGGAGATATTTATAAAACCATTCTTTTGATTTGGGGCAGCGCTCTTGTTATTAGTTTAATTTCCATTTTTTTCTTTGGATTCAGTCCTTTCGTTTTCGTTATTATTATTGCGCTTTTATTTGGGGTCGTATATGGGCAAACGCCCCTCTTTACGTCTTTTATTCCTTTGGATTTTGTAAAATGGAATTGTGTTTCTACGGTTACGGGATTTGTTGATTTTGCGATTTATGTAGGAGCCGGAATTACCGGAACGGTTAGCGGACTAATTTTGGGCGACGGCGACTCGAAAAATTGGTTTGGCCTTAGTGTATATTGGTTGATTTTACTTGCGGTCGGAATGATTTTTGCATGTTCCGTATATATTGCACATTACAAACTTCGTAATAAAATAAATCAGGAGGAAGCAGAATGGGATTAAAAGAAATCTTTGAAAAAAGAGGTTATCGCTTTGTTGAATTTTCAGACAAACAGGCGGCAGTTCGTTTTTTGCGGGAAGAATGTTCCGGAAAAAATGTGTCCTTCGGCGGTTCTGTTACGGCACAGGAATTGAATCTTTATGAGGAATTATCCGAAAATTCTTCATGCTCATGGCATTGGAAACAAGATCCCGCACAGTCGATTGCTTCTGCAGACGTTTTTATTACTTCCGCAAATGCTGTTTCTGAGACAGGAGAAATTGTCAACATTGACGGGCATTGTAATCGTATTTCTGCCTCTGTCTATGGGCATGAAAGCGTTTATTTTGTTTTTGGTGAAAACAAACTTACGCCGGATCTTCCGTCAGCTTGGGATCGAGCAAGAAATATTGCCGCACCGAAAAATGCGATGCGGCTGAATCGAAAGACCCCGTGCGCTGTGGACGGGAAATGTCATGATTGCCAAAGTCCCGAGTGTATTTGTTCTACCATTGCAGTCATGCGTCGGAAGCCTTCTTCTTGCGGTGTCACGTTGGTATTGATTCGGGAAGATTTGGGATATTAAAGAAATTCTGTGCCGAAACGTTGGGAAAAGCCCCCTACGTAAGGAGAGATTTCCGCCGGTTTTCGATCTTTGCTCCAACAACCGTCAAGAGAAGAAAATGGTATTTTATACGACAAGATTCCTGCATAATACGGTGCTAAGCTATAAAGTTGATAATAAATTACGATCGTATTGTGCGTTAAATAATAATTAGCTTCGTTAAAGCATTGATTTGCATTCCGGAGGGGATTTTCAAAAAAGAAAATCTCTTCCGATTT
>JAZSJP010000107.1:0-1927 GCA_045534395.1 Eubacteriales bacterium
AACGACTCCGCGGTCACATGCTTGTTTTCCGCGTTTAAGGATCAGATTCGCCAAGCCTTGGGTCGCGTGGCGCACCACGTAAACGTTCATGCGGTTGGTTCCGGCGCCGATGACACCGCGAAGACCCGCCGTTCCGAAGGAAAGAATGGATCCGAAGCGGCTGGCAATTTCATTTTGATTTTCAGCAACGGCCTTTAATTCCTTTTTTGTTTCTTCATCGACCAGGGGAGAAAAAAGCCAACGTTGCAGCATTTGATTCATATGGGAAACTCCTTTGCGAGATTAGAGGGATTTTTTGAATTCGTCCAGGGCACATGCCAACTGGTCGGGACAGGACGTGCTCTTTGCCCCGCAATGAATTCCTTTCAAAAGGGAAATTACGTCGTCAACCTTACGTCCTTCCGCAAGACGGGCAACGCCTTGCGTATTGCCGGAACAACCGCCGGTAAAGCGGACGGAAGTGACGATATTGGAATCGTCCACTTCAATATGGATTCCCCTGGAACATACGCCGCGGGGGGTAAAATCAAAAGACTTCATGATATATATATAACTCCTTCTTGGAATAAATATTCTCTTATTTGTGGTAAGTCATATTCCGCTGAATGGTAAAGGCACGATAGATCTGTTCCAGCAAAATCACCCGCATCATCTGATGGGGAAAGGTAAAGGACGAAAAGGACAGGCGAAGATCAGCACGCTTCTTTACTGCATCGTCAAGACCGCAAGACGATCCGACGACAAAGGTTATTTTGGAAGAAAGTTGAGAAACGTCGGCAATCTTTTTTGCCAAATCTTCCGAGGTCATGGGCTTTCCTTCCACGCAAAGGGCGACGACAAAGCCTTCACATTCCTTTAAAATAGCATCCTTTTCCGAGGAAAGGGTTGATTCGGGAAGAGCCACGATTTTGCATTTACAAAAAGCGGAAAGCCGTTTTTCGTATTCTGCGCAAGCGTCACGCCAATAGGCTTCTTTTAACGTGCCGACACAGACTATTTTGACGGTCATCATAAAGAAAACACCTCGGACAAATCGCTACGGGGAGCGACACGGACGCGGACGTCCCGTTCCGCCTCGATTCCCGATCGGCGCAAAATATTTTCCACGGTACACCGACAAAGGGATTCGGTATTGTTATCCTTACTCAAATGTGCCAAAAAGACCTGCCGAGCTCCGTTACGGACGAACTCTACAAGACCTTCCCCGCTTTGCTGATTGGACAAATGCCCGTTGGAACCGGAAATGCGTTGTTTCAGAGAGTATGGATAGGCACCGTTGCGGAGCATATCTATATCGTGATTTGCTTCAAATACCAACACTTTACACCCGTTCAAAGCATTACGGACGGAATCGGTGATCTCACCCAGGTCCGTAGAAACGCCGATTTTACAAACGCCGGCATCAATCACGTACCCGGTACATTCCACGGAATCGTGCATACAAGGAAAAGACGTGACGGAAAAACCGCTGTTTTTTGCACTGCCTCCGGTGGGAAGCGTACAAAACAGGTCGGTATCCACCTCGGGTAAGTAATAATACTTCTCCATTACAGTATTCTCTTTAGAATAAATGGGGATCCGATGCTTTTTGGTGATAGTCTTCAGTCCGGAAATATGGTCGGAATGTTCGTGGGTAATAAATATTCCCTTGACCTTGGATAAGGACGAACCGACGGAATTCAAAAGAGCCTCGGTACGGCGGATTCCCGCTCCGGCATCAATCAAAAGACCGCAACCGTCTACTTCAACGTAGGTACTGTTGGCACTGCTTCCACTGACTAAGGTGCAAACTTTCACACGGCTCACGATAAATTCTCCGCTTCGTCAACCTTTTTGATTTCGGCACCCAAGGAACGAAGTTTTTCTACAAGACCTTCGTATCCCCGTTCAATATGGCGAATATCGGAAACCTCGGTCGTGCCTTCCG
>JAZSJP010000102.1:0-4231 GCA_045534395.1 Eubacteriales bacterium
CCGCAGGTGGGGCAGGAAATCACTTCAATGCCCTTGTTGTACAGTTCCAAGGAACGAAGGAGAATTTTTGCCGTTTCCACTTCTTCCACGGGGGCCGCCGTCAGGGAAACGCGAATGGTATCGCCGATGCCGTCCAATAACAACGCGCCGATGCCCACGGCGGATTTGACGGTTCCCGACCGCAGCGTGCCCGCCTCGGTCACGCCCAAATGCAGAGGATAGGGCGAGGTCTTTGCAAAAATGCGATAGGCTTCCACCATCATTTTGACGTCCGACGCTTTCATGGAGACGGCAATGTCGTCAAACCCCAAATTTTCCAGCAATTCTACGTTCCTTTGGGCACTTTCTGCAAGCGCTTGTGCCGTGGGTCTGCCGTATTTTGCCAGCAAATCCTTTTCCAGAGAGCCGGCGTTGATCCCAACCCGAATGGGAACGTTGCGCGCCTTTGCTTCGTCGGTGACTTGCTTCAAATGCGTCTTGTCCGTATTTCCCGGATTGATGCGGATTTTATCGGCCCCCGACTCCAATGCCTTCAACGCCAGCCGCCAATCGTAATGAATATCTGCGACCAGGGGAATATTCAGCAAATTCCGAAGTTTTCGGAAGGGTTCTGCCGATTCCGCATCAGGCAGCGCCACCCGCAAAATATCGCACCCGGCGTTTTGAAGTTCCAAAGCTTGTTTGGATAATTCTTCAAAGCGGGTGAGGGGAATGGAACACATGGATTGAATGGAAATATCCGCGCCGCCCCCGACGCGCACGCCTCGGGTGACGATCTGTTTTGTCGATGCCATAAGATCTCCTTAGTAAATGGGGAAGAAAATGTCTTTAAATGCGATGATAATCATAAATGCCAGCAACAACGCCAATCCGACGCCGTGAATGATGCCTTCTAACTTTGCGGGAATGGGGCGGCGCAGCACCGCCTCAATAAGAAGACACAAAAACCGTCCGCCGTCCAAGGCGGGCAAGGGGAGTAGGTTCATGACCCCCAAATTCACCGAAATCAGCGCCGCAACCGAAAGAAGAGACAAGATTCCGTAAGACGCCGCTTCGGAGATGACCGAAGAGATTCCCACGGGACCCGAAACGTATTTCAGGGAAACTCTACCCGTAATCATATCTCCCAAACTGTGGATAATGCTTGTGACGTAAGAGCCGGTTTGCAGAAAAATCTGTTTGACGACTACGCCCGGCGTCTTTTTTGCCCGATAGACCAAAAAGTCTACCACGGGATAACTTAATCCTTCGTCCACGGTTTCCGTGGGGAAGGTGACCTTTTGCAGAAGGACTTGCTGACCGTTGCGCAAGACCGTCAGAGATACCGTATCTTCATTGTAACAACGGGAAAGTTCCGTTGCCATGTCAGTATAATCGGAAATGCGATTGCCGTTGACGGCAATGATTTTATCGTCTTTTTGCAGTCCGCATTGAACCGAGGTGGCGTTTTCGTTAAACTGCGCCACGGTGGTGGAAGGAATGTTGCTGAAGCAAACGATAATGGAAACCAAAAGAATGCCCAGCAAAAAATTCATCAACGCTCCGGCAGCCACGATAATCATGCGCATCCACACAGGCTTGTTGCGCATGGCTTTGGGGTCATCTTGAACCTCTTCGTCTTCTCCTGTCATGGCACAATATCCGCCGATGGGGAAGAGGCGCAGGGCGTAAAGGGTTTCTTTTCCCTGTTTTTTGAAGAGAGCGGGTCCCATGCCCAAGGCAAATTCCGTGACTCGCACACCGCACGCCTTTGCTGCGATGAAATGCCCTAATTCATGGACGAATATTAAGATTCCTAAAACCAAAACGGTATAAATTATCTGCAAAAAAATGTCCAAATTTATGCTCCTTTAGGCGTTAAAGGGTTGAAATATAGCGATTTGTTTGCTCCCGCACCTTGCGATCAATTTCAAAAATTGTTTCTAAGTCGGGATTTTTTACCGGGATCGCCTCTTCCACCTGTTTGCGTACCACGTCTACAATGGCAGGGAAGGAAAGACGGTGGTTCAAAAAGGCGTGGACGGCTACTTCGTTGGCGGCGTTGACTACCGTGGGATAGAGCCCGTCTTCCCGAATCGCTTGACGGCACAATTCCGTTGCGGGAAATACGTTGGTGTCGGGGGCGGCAAAGTGCAACGCGCCCGCCTTGGTCAGATCCAAAGAATCCACCGGCGAGGGCAGACGGTCGGGATAGGTCAAGGCGTATTGAATGGCAATGCGCATATCGGGAAGTCCCAACTGCGCCAAGACGGAATTGTCGTCAAACTCTACAAGAGAGTGTATGATACTTTCCCGGTGAATCAGAACCTCAATGCGGTCTTCCGGCAGATCAAAGAGGCGGACGGCTTCCATGATCTCCAATCCTTTGTTCATCATGGTGGCGCAATCTACAGTGATTTTTGCCCCCATTTTCCAGCTGGGGTGACGCAATGCCGATTCCGGGGTAACGGCGGAAATTTGCTCTTTGAGGATGCGGAAGCTGCCCAGTTCACCGGTACGGTTGGCATGGGGGCCACCGCAGATCTCGCAGCTGAATGCACCCATGCGGTACATCTTGACCCGTTCACCATACTTGTTTTCGAACAACCCGATGGCACCGGCGGCTTTCGCTTCTTCCACCGTAGTTTCGGTGCATTCCACCGGCGCGTCGGCCTGAATGGACTCATTGACCAGTTTTTCCACCTCTTTCAACTGTTCCGGCGTCATCTTTTCGCCGTGGCAGAAGTCGAAACGGAGCCGTTCCGCCGTGATATTGGAACCGCGCTGTTCCACATGCTCACCCAAGACTTTGCGGAGCGCGGCATGAAGCAGATGGGTCGCTGTATGCAGCCGGGCCGTGGCCACGGAATCATCCGCCAGACCGCCTTTGAACTTCTGTTCGGCCCCCTGCCGGGACATTTCCTGATGCTTCTCGAATGCGGCCTTGAAGCCTTCCATATCGACAACGAAATTGCGTTCAGCGGCCATTTCGACCGTCAATTCGATCGGGAAGCCGTAGGTTTCGTACAGATAAAACGCATTTTTGCCGCTGATGACCTTGCGGGTGATGTGTTCCGGCACCCGGGCAATGAATTTCTCAAATTCCCGCGTACCTTTTTCGAGGGTCTGTTCAAACTGCCGTTCTTCGCGGTCCAGTTCTTCCAGGATCACCTGCCGCCGCTGTTCCAGTTCGGGATAGACCGGCCCGAATTCATCAATGATCGCCGTCGCGATCCGGGCGGTGAAATAGCCCTGGATGCCCAGTTTGCGGCCCTCGCGGATGGCCCGCCGGATCAACCGCCGCAACACATACGGCTGATCGACTTTGCCCGGGGTCACACCGTCGCCGATGATGAACGTGGCCGTGCGGAGATGATCGGCAATGATCCGTTCCGAAGCCACCCGTTCCGCCGGAGCAGCGGCCAACTGGCGCACTTCATCAAGCGCGGCAAAGATCGGCGCAAAGATCTCGGTTTCGTAGCAACTCTTGCGGCCCTGCAGCACCGACGTGACCCGTTCCAGCCCCATACCGGTATCGACATTGCGGCGGGCCAGTTTTTCGTACTGCCCGTCGGCATTCTTGTTGTATTCCATGAAAACGTCGTTCCAAATCTCGACCCAACGCTTGTCGGCGGGATCAAAGACCTCCGGAGCGGCACCGTCACCGGTCCAGTAGAACATTTCGGTATCCGGACCGCAGGGCCCGGTGATACCGGCGGGCCCCCACCAGTTGTCTTTGCGGCCCAGTTTGGCGATGCGGGCGGCGGGGATGCCCAGTTCCTGCCAGAGATTGTAGGAAAATTCATCAAACGGCACATCGGCATCACCGGCAAAGACCGTGACCGCCAGCATTTCCAGCGGGATCCCCAACTGTTCCGGCGAGGTCAGAAATTCAAAACTGAACTTGATCGCATCTTCTTTGAAATAATCCCCCAGCGACCAGTTGCCGAGCAATTCAAAAAAGGTCAGATGCACCGGATCGACGACTTCGTCGATATCGCCGGTACGGACACACTTCTGATAGTCGGTCAACCGGGTCCCGGCCGGATGCGGTGCCCCCTGCAGATACGGCACCAGCGGGTGCATCCCGGCGGTGGTGAAAAGACAGGTGGGGTCATTGTCCGGGATCAGCGACGAACTCTTGATCTGCACATGCCCTTTGCTGACAAAAAACTCAATGTATTTCCGACGCAGTTCTTCGGCTCTCATCATACTTCCTTTGTTATCAGTAAAACAATAAAAAAACGATCTT
>JAZSJP010000170.1:0-15111 GCA_045534395.1 Eubacteriales bacterium
CCGCAGGCGAGACTGAGGGACTGTTTGGGACAAAATGTTACCTTGTAGGATTTATCGACAAGCTGAAGTCGAAACCTTCCTAATTTCCAATTCTTCCGTCTGTTAGATAAATCCGACTAAAGTCAAAGTTTTATATTTATAACTTGATATTCCGTATGCAGTTGCTTTTATCGTAGCATTGTATCCATTTTTTGCAGAAAACTCCGTAATAATGAGAATATCTCCAACTGCCACTTTATCAGAAAATCCCATCTGTACCAACAAGCCATTGACCGTCTCCACCATTGCTTCATCGTACACATCAATATGGCTTGTATCAATATGTTTATATGATTTTTCGTTGTTAAGATTTTTCTTAATCAACTTTTCAAAATCATCATGCGAACCATCCCACCAACTAAATTGAGAGTTAATCCATTTTTGTCTTTTTAAAGTTTCACTATCTGTTGTAGATGTTGTAGCATCAACCGAATTTAGAGTTCCTTCTATCATATTTGCAGATATTGTCAAATAGGACGACTTTAAATTAAAGTTTTCGATACTAACTTTTGACGGATCCTCAGAATCCAAGCTATCTAACGGTCCAAGAACAGATTTCCCGCTTGTTAAAATATAATTTGTACCATCAAATGATACTTCGGCATCCACTTTGACATAATTAGAGTATTTAACATTTGATAATTTCAAAGATTCAACAGTCCAAGTGTTTTCATTTTTCGCACTCCAAATTCCATCCTTATATAATGTCATGTATGAACTTGTTTCTGGATATTTATGGAATTTCGTAGGATCATAACTATTTCCGTCCGAAGTAAAAACATCAGTTGCATAACAATTCGTCATTGCAACAATTATAGCCCGTCTCGCATTTTCTTTTGGGAATGTGGATTCCAATTTTTCTTCCAGCGAGGGCATATCTTCTACTTCACTCGTAGATGTTTGAACCTCGTCAGTATCCTGTGTTTCCACTTGACTTTGCGAGGATGTCACATCTGTAATTTTATCCAAATTTTTATCCGTTTCTGTTGTTGCAAATTCTTCCGCAATCAGTTCTATTTTAACTTGATCACTTTTGCAAGATACTTGATATTTCAATTTAACATCTTTACTTACAGAAAAATCTATTGAACCATCTACAGAAGAGTTCGATTCTTCTTCAATCGTCAACGTATGTTTTCCCTCTGAAAGTTGAAGTTCAAAAATTTTATTTTCTCCGTGATCTATTGTTCCTAACTTTTCAGAATCAATAAAAATCTCAATGTCATATCGACTAAATAGAAGATTAGCAGAACAATCCACTTCCAATACAACATTAAAGTTTTGAACTTGAGAATCGTCCATGTTTCCATCTTTTGAATTAGAATCAACACATCCGGTAAAAAAGAGGAGCAGAACGACCCCAACAATAATAGCATACAGTTTTTTCATACATTTTTCCTTCTTTCATAAAAATAAAAAAGTGCGGCCCCAATAAGGGTCGCACTGAAAAGTGTACTTCCCTCATTGTTGCCACACAATCGATCCTACACATGGTACGTCGAAAAGAGAGAAAACACTTTTTAACAAGTATTTTCCCCATGTATAGGAACAATATTCGATTATGTGGCAAAGTTATTATAACACGAAATATGAAATTTGTCAACATTTGGCAAAAAACAACCTCCTCCACCGCTTTGCGGTCCCCCTTCCCCTACTATGGGAAGGCTTATAAAAAGAAAAACTCCCTTCACGGGGAAGGGAGCAATCCATTTCTTATTTACAGAAGGTTTCGATATAATTATCCAACGCGGCGGTGATGACCTTGACGGCGTCTTCCTTGCCGTGAACCTCGCCGGCGACGGTTTCTTTATCTTCCAACGCCTTGTAGACCTTGAAGAAGTGACGCATTTCGTCAAAAATGTGGGCAGGCAGTTCGGAAATGTCTTTATACTGATTGTAAGTGGGGTCTGCAAAGGGAATGGCGATGATCTTTTCATCGTTTCTGCCATCGTCCAACATGGAAATATAACCGATGGGATAACAACGCACCAAGGTCAGAGGCTCCAACGCCTCGGAGCAGATAATTAACACGTCCAAGGGGTCTCCGTCGTCCCCAAAAGAGCGAGGAATGAAGCCGTAGTTGGCGGGATAGTGGGTTGCGGTATACAGAATCCGGTCTAATTGGAGAAAACCCGTGTCCTTGTCCAACTCGTACTTTTTCTTACTTCCCTTGGAAATTTCCACCACCGCCACGAAATCTTCGGGAGTGATGCGCTTGGGGTCCATATCGTGCCAAATATTCATAACTTTTCCTTTCCGTTTTAAAAAAACCGGAAGGCGCACGCCTTCCGGTAGGATTCAATTACTTTTGGGCGCGGAAGCACTCACTGCAATAAACCGGACGGTCATTGCGGGGTTCGAAGGGAACCTGGCATTCCTTACCGCAGGAAGCACAAACGGCATCGTACATTTGACGCTGAGTACCTTCACCGCGAGCGGTTTTGCGCGCCTGACGGCAGTTTTTACAACGCTGAGGCTCGTTGGTAAAGCCTTTTTCGGCGTAAAATTCCTGCTCACCGGCAGTAAAAATGAATTCTTGTCCGCAATCCTTGCAGACCAAAGTCTTGTCTTCGTACATGGGATAACCTCTTTTCCGTATTGCAACGTATGTTGCTACGGTTATTATAACGAATTTTTTTGGAAATGTCAATACTTTCCACAGTTTTGAAACAATTTTGAAGGAATTTCGTCCCCTTCACCGAAGAATCCTTCGGCATGTCACCTTTTTTGGTGAAAGTGACCTTACCCTTCCCCCAAGACCCGAGCCATAAAATCCTGTGTCGATTCCCCCGACGGGCGGTTGAACCGTCCCAAATGATACAACCCTTCGGGGTTGGACGGAGACAACAGATTGACCTTTTCGCTACAGGTCAGCGCCGCGGAAAATCCCAAGGATTGCAACACAAACACCGCTTCCTCACTAACCGCGCCGTAGGGATAGGCAAAAACCGTGGGGGTGACGCCGGATTTTTCCGTCAACAGGGTCTGCAATTTGCTTAAATCGTTGGATAACGCAGCGGAATAGGCGGCAACCGACTCGCTTGCCAATTTCATGCACCCCTTTCGCTCTCCCACGGCGTGCATATCGTAGGTGTGGTTTCCGATTTCAATCAATCCCGTATCCGCCAAAAAAGAAACGTCGTCCCAAGTCAAATAGGCGTAGGCGGGATTGGGGTCGGGGTGTTGGGTGGAATCTTCGCAAAACGCACCGACCACCGAAATGACCGCACGCATTCCGTATTTCTCCAAAATGGGCAACACGTAAGTGCGATTGTTGAGAAATCCGTCGTCTAAGGTGATAACTACGGGTTTTTCGGGAAGGGCGGTCTTATGCAACACGTAATGCACCAAATCCGACACAAAGACCGCCGTATAACCGTGGTCAGACAACCATTTCATATCTTCTTCAAAGACTTCGGGGGTCAAAATATAGGGCGATTGCACCCGATTGTACCCCACGCTATGATACATTAAAATGGGAACTTCCGTGCCGGGAGACGCCACGCAAGCCACGTGGACGACGCAAAAAGAAAGCAAGAGTGCCCCCAACAAAACCAACCCCACCGCCGCCCAAATCCCCTTGCGCCTACGAACTGCCATCTGCATTCCCATATCCCCTTCCTTCTTTCATCATACGCACCGCCGCGGGGAAAGAGAACGGGATTCTTTCTTTTTTCGGCGAAAAAAGAAAGAACCAAAGAAAAAAGCCGAGGTCGGCATAAAACAACCGCCTCTATTTCTCCAATAGAGGCGATTTTTTGTCTTGTTTCAGAGATTTTTGCGGTTTAAAATCAAAGATTATCGTCTTACGCCGTCGAAAGATGGATTATACATATAGAAGTTCTTGCAATTCATCTTTTCTTGGGCAATTCTTTGGCATTCTGCGAAGCGTTGATAGTGGACAATCTCGCGAGCCCGCAGGAATTTAATGGGGTCGCGCACGTCGGGGTCGTCAACCATGCGCAGAATGTTGTCGTAGGTGACACGTGCCTTTTGTTCCGCACCAAGCGATTCGGCAAGGTCGGCAAGCAAGTCGCCCTTCACGTTGAGGGTGGCAGCGGTAAAGGCTTCCCCGGAAGCGGCTTGGGGATAGACCCCCGTAGTGTGTTCCACGAAGTATTCGGAAAATCCTTGTTTCTTTAATTCTTCCTCACTCAAGCCCTTGGTCAGCTGGTGAACGATGGTACCCACAATTTCGAGGTGCCCCAATTCTTCGGTTCCGATGTCGGTGTAAGCGGCTTTCAGTTCGGAATAAGGCATAGAGAAGCGCTGAGACAGATACCGCATTGCGGCGCCGGCCTCTCCGGAAGGTCCGCCGTATTGGGCGATGATAAACTTTGCCATGGCGGCGTTAGGCGTTTTAATTTTTACAGGGTACTGTAATTTTTTTTCATATACAAACATAAGTCTTTATCCTTTCCTTTCAATCCAGATCCCAAGGCCAAGGATCGCAGACCCATTGCCAACGGTTTGCATCGTTGGGACAACTGTGTGTGAGCATTCCGTAGGATTTGTTGTATTTTGCCTTCAATTCTTTGGCGGCGGCAGTATATTCCCGTTGTGCCTTTAACGCCTCTTCGCAATCGGGGTGAGTGTCCAAAAACAGTCCCGCTTCCCAAGCGGCAAACTGTTGCTCCGAAAGACTGCGGAGCAATTTTTCGCGATCGTTCATTTATCTACCTCCCCGGAACGGCAAATTTAATTCTTGGTACAGCGTTCCGTTACACAGTGCGTCTTGGGGAGAATACAATTTGCGGAATTTCTGCATGGGTGCGTACATCGACGCCAAAGGCAGATCGTCCACACAACTTAAATCGCACTTACAGTTTTCCGACTGAGGCGGCATGGGCTTGGAAGGGAAAAAAATCCCCGCTTCAGCAACTTCCTCCAGCGGTTCATCTTCGGTATTTAAAAAATCCCGGATCATCATATCATTTCCTTTCAGGTGTTGGCGGCAGGTTTCCCTCACCGCTATTCCATGATATGAAAATCCTGTCGAAAGAGTTCACGCACTTCTTTTGCATAAAAAAGTCTCCGATATTTTCATATCGGAGACTTTTTCATCTGTTATTTGCAAAATCTTGTAATTTTCCTCGGTAGATTACTTCTCCCGGAAGATTGAGGAATTCAATGGGTTTGGGGAATCGTTCAAAGGTCACGCCCTCGGTCAACCCGTATTCTTTTAAAAAATCCAAAACGAAAGAGGAGCAATAATACGTGTTTTCCCTCACGTAGAGAATCTTAATCCACGCAAGAAGCAATCCCAAAGTATCGTATCGGTATTGACCTCTTTGAGTATACATCGTTTCCAGGCGATTTTTTATTTCTTCGCAGACCTCTTCCGAAACAGGAATCGCCAAAACCACCGCTTGGGTTTTGGGAAACCGCTTAAAGGTTCCGAAATGAGGAGATTCTTGAACGAATCCGCCCCGAAAGGGATTGTAGGCGTGTTTGCGCCCAAAGGAATACAAAATTCCCAAATCGGGCTCCGTGGACAGGGAAACGTGATTGTAATCGGCTTTGGTAATCACTTTAAGTAAACGGGAAAGCACCGTGCCCGTTTGGGTCACTACAATATAAAGTTCCGTCATAAAAGCTCCTGTAAAAATGAAAGGGGGATCGCTTCGGGTTCCGTCAAGGACAAAATGCCTGCAAGCAAGAGGGTCAATGCCCCGTATAAGCCGGTAAAGACCCAAAACCACGGGGATTTTACCACGGCACGTCTTGCCTCGGCGGCAGAAAGAGAATGGGGAATTTCCCGAAGCGTGAACCGTTTTTTTACCAAAAGGAAGATAGCGGAAGCGATTCCTACGGCAAGAAACAGTCCGTCGGAGCAATATCCCGCAAAGGTGGTAATCTCATCGCCGCCCCAGATGGAAAGATAGGTCATGGCACAAGCAAAGGCGTTGTTTGCAAAGTGAAGAAGAATGGGATAAAGCAAATTCCCCGTCTTCACGTAAACGAAGCCCAAAACCAAACCCAAGACGAAGGCAAAAGGGATCTGCTGAACCGTGGCGTGCATCATGGCAAAGGCGTAGGCAGAAAGAAGCACCGCCGTCCAAGGGTGAAGATGCTTCAAAACGCCGCTCACCGAAGCGCGGCACAAAATCTCTTCCGTCACCGGCGGCAACAGAGCAAGAACCACAAAATAGCAAATTGCCTGTACCGAATTTTGCGGCTCGTAAGAAGAAAACACGTCGGGCAGATGGATTCCCGCCGTTTTCAAAATCTCCAAAAGGAAATTGACGGCATAATTCATCACCACCGTAACGCCCAAAAACAATCCAAGCCATGGAAAGAAATCTGCCTTCAGAGGCTTTACGGTAACGACGGACGAAAAGGGAATACGAATCAACCGCAAAACCAAAAGTGCCAAAAGACAGGTTCCCACAGGATACAATACCTGCAACAAAACGAAATCCGTATAATACGTGGGAAATTCCACACCGAATTCCGCAAGAAAGGCGAATACCGTGGAAGGAATCGACACCGCAGATTGCACCGCGAGGGTCAAGGTCATCATCAGAAATGCGGTGTTCACGCGGCTTTTCATTAATTTTTCAGGAGTCATGGCGTTCCTTTCTCCAATTTTTCGGAGTTTCAACAGAAAATACTTGACATTTTCCAAAATAATGGTATAATATATTTATATGATAAATTTAAACCGGAATCCCGGAAGGAGTTTACCGATGAAGTTAAAGCATTACGGAGTAGCGCTTGTGCCCATTTGCCTTGCCTCCTTTTTATTGCGGGCAATGGAATTGATTCTTGCCATAGACCCTCGGACGGGTTTTTTTGCAACCGAGGCGATACTCCCTTGGGTATTTGACGGTTTTTTGATTTTAGCAACCCTCTTCTTCACCTCGGTGCTTTTCATGAAACGGGAACCGAAACCCGCCGCGGTGCGGCTTTATCGCGCCTCGGTGTTTGACACCGTCTTGGGGATTTTAAGTTCCGTGCTTTTGGTAACGTCGGCATTGTTCGGTCTGTTCCGTCAAATTGCCGGAGGTACCGTGACCTTGGATTGGAGCCTTTTTGCAAATTCTTTCTTGTGGGAATTGCTCTTGTCCCTGTTGACGGCGGTATTTTTGATCTTCTTCGTTACTTATCCCAAACAGACCGCCAAGAAAAACGGCTGGCGGGTCATGTCTCTCTCCCTCACCGTGTATTATATCTTTTTGTTGGTGCGCAATTTCCAACAACCCGACGTGGTCTTTTCTCGCGCCTTCGGGATCTATCTAATTACCTTCTACGGCGTTGCCGCCGCAAGCGGAATCAATTTTTCCAAGATTCTCGCCCGCCTTTTCGGAAGGAAATTATTCGTCTTTTTCACCTGTCTGATGGCGGTGATTTCGGCAGTTCGTCTGGCAGACACGGTGCTGTATCTGATTCCCGGAAATCCTTACGCGATTCCCATGAACCTCTTTGGATTCTTCGGAGATCTCTGCGTCACCCTGTTGATGATCTCCCAAATGAAAAAGTTGATGGTAAAACGGAAAAAACCCGTTTCCGCCGAAAAACCTGTTTCGGAAGAACCCGCACCCGAAGAGGGAAGCCAAATTTCTGCGGAAGAATAATTCGCAATCCAATCCCCGGTATTATACCGGGGATTTTTTATGCCTTACAAAGGAAACAGAACCATTCCTTTTTCTGCTTGATTTCGAAAACCGTAAATCCGTTAGCTTCCAAAGCGGCACGAACTTCTTCGGCACGAGGCGCCAAAATACCCGAGGTAATGAAATACCCACCCGCCTTCAGATGGCGGCGAATCTGTCCCGAAAGGGGAATAATGACGTCGGCAACGATGTTTGCTACCACCAAGTCGTACACTTGATCTTTCAACCGCTCTTTCAAAATCGGATCGGAATCCTCTTCCAAGATATTACCGGCAAGGGCATCAAACTGCCCGTCAAAGGGATTGAGAGCGGCATTTTCTTTCGAGACTCGCGCCGCGGCGGGGTCAATATCAATGCCCAAAGCAGACCCGGCACCGCACAAAAGAGCGGCGATGGACAAAATTCCGCTTCCGCACCCCACGTCCAACACTCGGTCTCCCGGGGTTACGCAATCCGCCAACGCCTCAATGCAAGAAGCGGTGGTCTCGTGAGAGCCGGTTCCAAAAGCAAGACCGGGATCAATGATGAGAATCTTTTCTCCCTCTTGCTTTTCGTACTCTTCCACCTGCCAGGCGGGAACAATGGTAACGTTCCCCACCGTCCGTAGGTGGTAATATTTTTTCCAGCCGTTGAGCCAATCGGTGTCTTCCACTTGGGCGTAAGAAACTTGATACTCAATTCCTTCCGAACCCAATCGGCTTTCAATGAATTCCATGGAACCCGCAAGATCCACGTCTTTTTCAAAATAAATATGTAACAGGGCGGTAGAGGTATCTTTTTTCATCAGATCCTCATCCACCAAGTTGATGGCCTTGACCAATTCGCAATCCATCATATCGGAATAATCTTCCAGATAAATTCCGCCGATATCGGTCATTTCCGCAATATCGACAGCAGTCTGTGCCCCATGAGAAGGCACCGAAAGAGTTACTTCAATATATTCCATAAAATCCTCACTTCGCTTCTTTGCAGAGGTCGTTCAAAAAACATTCGGAACACCGCGGCTTGCGTGCGTCACAACATTCTCTTCCGTGGTGTACCAAGGCATGGCAAAAGCGCATACTTTCCTTGGGGGGAACGATTTTGCGCAGAGCCATTTCCACCTTCAGGGGATCTTTCGTATTTGAAACGAAGCCCAAGCGGTTGGAAAGGCGGATACAATGGGTATCTGCAACGATAACTCCGGGAGCATCGTATAATTCTCCCATGAGAAGATTGGCAATCTTGCGCCCCACTCCGGGCAATTCCAAAAATCCTTCCAAAGTAGTAGGCACACCTTTTTCTTCCAACTGTTTTGCCATGGCGATAATATCCCGGGACTTTACGTGATACAATCCGCAGGGACGCACCACCTCTTCCACTTCGGTCAACTCCGCCTTTGCCAAAGCATGGGCGTCTTGCCAACGGCGGAACAATTCTTCACAGACAATATTGACCCGCTTGTCGGTGCATTGTGCCGAAAGTCGGGACGCCACCAACAATTCGTAGGGATTACGGAAATTCAAGGCGCACTCTAGTACCGGATAATGGGCAAAGAGACGGGAAGAAATTGCGTTATAATCGGGTTTCACTTCTCTTCCCCCTTAATGAGATCCCAATACTTTTTGGCCGCTTGCTCGGTTTTATTATCACCGTAAGTATAATATTGATCACCCTTCAAAGAATCGGGCAAATAGGTTTGTTTGACAAAATGACCCGGATACGCATGGGGATACCGATACCCCGTTCCGTGGGACAGTTTTTCCGCACCGGCGTAATGACTATCCTTCAAATGTGCGGGAATATCTCCGGCACCGGAAATGCGAATTTTTTCCATGGCGTCGTCAATGGCACAGATGGCGCTGTTGGACTTGGGTGCCGTTGCCAACAGAAGCGTGGCTTCTGCCAGAGGAATCCGCCCTTCGGGAAAGCCTAATTGTAACGCCGAATCCACACAGGATTTGACGATCGCAATGGCTTGAGGATACGCCAACCCCACGTCTTCCGCCGCAATCACCAACAACCGACGGCAAATAGACGGAAGGTCTTCCGCCAAAACCAATCGGGCAAGGTAATGCACGGCGGCGTCGGGATCCGAACCGCGAATGGATTTTTGAAAGGCTGACAAAATGTCGTAGTGGGAATCTCCGTCCCGATCGTAACGCATGCTGCTCTTTTTGGAAACTTCCTTTGCCGCCTCCAAAGTAACGGAAACGTCCTTTTGCCCCGGCTTACGGCTACACAGCACCTCAACGGTATTCAAAGCCTTGCGCACGTCTCCCCCGCAGGTTGCGGCAACGTGTTCCACCACGCCTTCTTCCACCGTAAGAGTAACGGAAGGCTCTTTCATGGCATCAAAGCCCCGCGCTACGGCAATCTTCAGATCGTCTTTTTCCAAAGGACGGAATTCAAAGACGGTACACCGAGAAATAATAGCGCCGTAAATATAAAAATAAGGATTTTCGGAAGTGGACGCAATGAGGGTAATGGAACCGTTTTCAATGAATTCCAACAAGATCTGCTGCTGCTTTTTGGTAAAATACTGCATCTCGTCCAGATACAGAATAATGCCGCGATCGTTTCCCAAAGCGCCGATCTGCTGAATGACCTCTTTGATATTGTCGGTGTTTGCGGTGGTAGCGTTGAGTTTGTAGAGCGTCTTGTCGGTCTGTTTGGCAATGATCTGCGCCAAAGTCGTCTTTCCGATGCCCGCAGGCCCGTAAAAGATCATGTTGTGAATATTTCCGCTTTCGATAATATTCCGCAAAGGTTTCCCCGCACCCAAAAGATGCTTTTGCCCTAACATTTCGTCCAAAGTCTCCGGACGCAAACGGGCAGGCAAGGGAGTATACACGCAAATCACCTCTCAAAACAATGTACATATATTATACCATGTTTTCGCCTATTTGTAAAGGGTTTTTTCAAAAAAGTCTTGACAGAACCGGGGGATTATGATAAAATAAAACAAGAACACCAATGGGAGAAGAAAAAATGATTTTTTCCGAAAAAATGAAAGCTATTCCCCAACCTCGGCGCGCTGATTTATGGACGGAATACCGCACCTTATGTACCGCTCTTGCGTTGCAAGTCAAACTTAAAAAAGAAAACCGCACCCCCACGGAAGAAGAACTGTTCTCTTTGCGCAAAGCGGCGGAAAATGCCAATAAAATTTTGGAAGAGTACGGTTTTTCTCCTTCCTTTTTTCCACAATCGGAAACCTTTTTTGAACAACTGACGGAAGAACTTTCCGCCGTTGCAAAAAATCCCTCAAAAGAGGATTGAAAGCATAAAAAATCGGACTGTTACGCAGTCCGATTTTTTTATTTCTGTATCAGTTTCCAATACTCGATACCGGCGTAAAACTCGGTGACGGAAGAACCGAAGGTTCCCGAAACGTCCATGCTGACCGCCAAGGCATCCAAAGAATAATATAACGGAATGAAAGGAAGGGTATTTTGAAAATTGTTAACAAAGGAAGGAACGTCGCCCTCTTCCTTCAAGACCGAAACACCTTGCAACCGTAACGCCTCGTAGGTTCCTGCAACCTCGCCGGTGTTGCACACCGAAGGAGAAAATAATGCGGAAAGATCCAAGTTATTGGGAAGGTTGACCTCTCCCAAATACAGATCAAAATTCAACGTGGTCAAGGCTTTTTGATATTCGTCCCAAGTCGCTTGCACCACCTCCACCGAAAAACCTGCGTCACGCAGAGCTATGGCAATGCTTTGGGCAGACTTCACTCGAGCGGCATTTTCCCGATTCACCAAAAGCCGAAGGGTAACAGGCTTTCCTTTGTATTCCCGAACGTCACCGTCTAAAACAAAGCCTGCCTCCACAAAGGCGTTCCCTGCGGCGACGGTAGAATAAATCTCCGGATTCAAATTCGCCTGCTTCGTCTGACTCCACGCCGGATTCAAAGGATACCACACGGGAGTAGCAAAGCCGTTCAAGGAACTTGAAACCAAGGAATTGCGGTCAATGAGATAAGTCAATCCCTTGGAAAAATTTACGTTTGCCAATTCTTTTCGGGATTTGTTGACCACCAAAAAGGTGAATCGGTTGGTGGGAATGGTGACGATCTCGTTATCGGAACGATATTCTTCCGCTCCCAAGGTCAAATCGGCGTAGATGGCTTGAATCCGACCGTAATTGAAATTGTAGATCATAGCTTCCTTGTCCGAAATTCCCAAAAGAGAAATGCGGTCAATGAAGTATTCTCCTTCCACACAGTTGCAATTGGTTTTGACTAAATCAAGTCCTTTTACGTTATCAAACCGATACCGACCGCACCCCACGGGGTAACCGGCGGGATCGGTGGATCCGGACTTGACAATGGGTATATTCAACAAATTCAACTGCGTGGGCGAAAAAGAGCGGAACGTAATCTGAAAGGTCTTTCCGTCCACGGCTTTATAAGAGCGAATATAGGAAAAGGCGTCTTTCCACACGGAATCCTTTTTAGACGCCCGTTGGTAGGAATCCGCACAATCTTCGGCAGTCACCACCGTTCCGTCAGAAAAGAACAAATCGGATCGTAAGGTAACGGTGACGGTATTCCCTTCCACCGTATAAGACTCCGCCATAACCGACAGCGCGTTGTATTCCGCATCTACCGTAAACAGTCCGCTGTAACAAAGGCGCAACAGCTCCGAATTGGTGCGGCTCAACGAAGTAAAGGGATCCAAAGTCTCCCCAGAATAATAAGAAAGGGAAAAGACCGTTTCTTTTTCGGGCACGGTGTCGGAATCTTGATCGGCGGGATCGCTTGCTCCTATAATTTCAGACCATTCCCCGGGATCGAAAAAGCCGCAACCGGAAAAACAACATAAAAGTGCAGCCGCAAGCAAAACTGCCAGCGGCGCACGAATAATTCGGAAAAAATCAGTCATTGTGATTCAGAGATTGCTTTGCCTGTTCCAAAGCGTTCATGGATGCAGCAAGAGAGCGGGCGGATTCTTCCAACGCACCTTCTACGTAATTGATGGTAACGGTGCGCATTTTGATGGCGTCATTGCGAGCCTGTTCCAAAATGGCTTCGGCGCGTTCCTGAGCAACCCGAAGAACTTCCTGCTGGCTGACCAAGATCTCGACCTGTGCCTTGGCGCGTTCCATGAGATTTTCCGCATTTGCTTTTGCATTGGCGGTAATCAACTCGGAATTCTTCTTGGCGCGTTCCAGCATATGTTTGGCTTCGTCCTGCGCGGTTTGAATCATGTTGTCCTTGTTCTGGATCAATTCCTTGGCGCGTTTCATTTCCCCGGGCAGACGCAGACGCAGTTCTCCCACACATTTGTGGATCTTAGAACCGTCAACGATCATCTTGTTTTTCACAAAGGGAACGTTCCAAGCTTCCTCCAGAAGGTCTTCCAATTCCTGCAAACCTTTTTCGAAATCGTTATCCATATTATACATCCTTTCGGTAATTTTCTATATCGTCAAGAATTCCTTCCGGCAACACGGAAGAGCAATCCTTACCGCTTGTAATAAAAGCTCTTGCATAGGTCGATGAGATTGCAGCCAATTCGGGGCGAGCGGGAAGATAGACCGTTTCCATCTCGGGGACTACTATTCGGTTAATGTCCGCCAAATGATTTTCATATTCCAAATCGGAAAGGCTCCGAACACCTTTTACCAAGACTCCGGCACCGATGAACTTTGCGTATTCGGCAACGATGCCGTCGCAAAGATCCACGGAAACGTTGTTCAGGTCGGCAAAGGTTTTTTCACAAAGAGCGCGGCGTACTTCCGCAGAAAAGAAACATTCTTTTTCGGGATTTTTTCCAATGAGAACTACCACTTCGTCAAAGAGACGCGCCGCTCTGCGAACAATATCTTCATGCCCTTTGGTGATGGGATCAAAGCTACCGCAACAAACCGCTTTCATTGGTCTTCTCTATCCTTTCGAACGTAAATCAACACCGAGACCGTGCCGTAATCGTACCGACGGCGGAGAATCAAATTTCCCTCTTCGGTGGGCTTAATCTCATCTCTGGCGCATTCCAAAACCACAATGCCTTGGTTTGCCAACACCGGTTGCTGACCGATCTGTTTCAGCGCCCGGTCGGACAATCCCACGTGATAGGGAGGATCCACAAAAATTACGTCGTATTCCCCGTCAGCCTCGTATTTCAAAAATCGCTTGTAATCACACAACAGAACTCTTGCTTTTTCTTCAAATCCGGTTTTTTTCAAATTCTTCCGGACGATGTCAAGGGATTCTTTCGCATTGTCGCAAAACACGGCGTGAGATGCACCCCGGCTGAGACATTCGATTCCCAACTGTCCCGTTCCGGAAAAGAGATCCAGCACCCGATCCATTTTCTCGAATTGGATAATGTTAAACATGGATTCCTTGACTCGATCCAAGGTCGGGCGGACTTCGTCCCGGTTAAAGCCCATCAACTGAGTTCCCCGTTTGCTTCCGCCCACAACGCGCATTCCATGTCCCCCACGCAATTTTCGTATTCTATATTTTAGACACTGTTATTATACCATAAATCGAGGAAAATTGCAATAGCTTTTCGTTTTTTTTCCTACATTTGTAAAATTTAAACCCAATTTGGTATATTTTTCCCCAACCGAACACAAAAGAAAACAACCACACCCTTCCTTCCGAAAGGATTTAACAGAGAAAAATTTCGTCGCAGGAATCCCCATGCGTACCAAGGAACGTGAGGGATACGGTCGACTAATCGCAGTGCCGATCCAATTTAAAGAATCAAATTTAGCCGAGAAAAATTTGAGTTAGATTTCGTTGCAGGAACGACGACGCGTACTAAGGTACGCGAGGAGTTCGGACAACGAAAAAGAGCGAAGGTAAAAACCTTCGCTCTGTTCTAACCGAATTTTTCCGGCTAAATCACATGAGTTTGGCGCCGTTGATCTTAATCCCGGGGCCCATGGTGGAAGCAACGACAACGCTCTTCAGGTACTGACCTTTTGCAGCGGAGGGCTTCGCCTTAATAATAGCACCCATCAAAGTATTGAAGTTTTCTTCCAACTTCTCAACACCGAAAGAAACCTTTCCGATGGGGCAGTGGATAATGTTGGTTTTGTCAAGGCGGTATTCAATCTTACCGGCTTTGATTTCCTTAACGGCCTGACCGATGTTCATAGAAACGGTACCGGCTTTGGGGTTAGGCATCAAGCCCTTAGGACCGAGGACTTTACCGAGACGGCCGACCAGACCCATCATGTCGGGGCAGGCAACGACAACGTCGAAATCGAACCAGTTTTCATGCTGGATCTTGGCAACGAGTTCTTCGCCGCCGACGAATTCAGCACCGGCTTCTTCGGCTTCCTTTACCTTGTCGCCCTTAGCGAACGCAAGAACACGGACGGACTTACCGGTACCGTGGGGAAGAACGATGGCGCCGCGAACCTGCTGGTCAGCATGACGGGAGTCAACGCCCAGCTTGATGTGGATCTCGACGGTCTCGTCGAACTTTGCGCCCAAATCAAAGGACAGAGATTTGTT